>NZ_PIGD01000049.1:0-2610 GCF_003050085.1 Vibrio sp. 10N.286.48.B8
CTTGGCATTTTTACTATGCGTTGGTTTTAGTGATTAAGGTGGTTTGCGGCGACTTAGGTATTGCGTTGCTCACCCCTTAACAGGGCGTTATAACTCATTCAAGTTTCGAGGAAATTTATACATGAAATACCAATATGTTAAAGGTCGTATTGATGATGCAGTAGAAGAGTTGTGTATTGGAGCTGGAGATGCGAGAAGCCGCTTGCTTAGTGCCAATGAGGCGACTTCAAGTCTTTTAAATATTCACTTCCCCGAAGAGTTGATTGGTGACTGGCACTCAATACAAGATCGTATGACTAAAAGTGGTCCTAGAACTAACTTTGAAGGCACAATGGTTGAAGGTGCTGTCGCTCATACAATGACGAAGATCCAAAATAAAACAGCGAGCAAAATTGCGGCGGATATATTGAAGCTACATAAGAAATTGCAGTCAGAATACTGAGTTATAACAAAGCATTTAAGAGTGATTCGCAACGCTTGCCGTTTCGCTTCGCTCAAAGTATGGGCAAGCGCCGCTCACACCCACACCTTAATGCGGCGTTGATATGACCCCCACTGTCAATTAAAAACGTAGAAGTTTCTGCTCCCTCATTTCAGAGCCTTTGTTCATTTTGGGATAGTGTTACCGCATAGATGAAGCAAGTAATGTCGTCGGTTCTCATGCTGATATACGTGGATTGCTCATCGTTTGATGAGTAGAGCCTACCTTACTTGTTCCGTCGTAGCACCTGTCTTCAGTCTATGCTCGTGGTTCAATACAGCCGAAGCTATATTGCCGTCCTAACGCCGTCGGTGTTTGTGCCACTCCCGATGCTTTATCCAATGCGATAACACTAATTCTGTCTTCATGCCGGTAAACGAGCGATTCGAGTTCTAGGATCTACGTCGCTAATGACAACTTCACGCGCAATGGCCCAGATGTAAGCGATCATCTCTCTTGCGATGGCGACCACAACGACATTTCGGTGTTTACCTTTTTGTAGTAGTCGTTGGTAACGACGACATAACCTTTGCTGGGCTTGCCAAGCGATATCAACTATCTCTTTAGGCAGCCCTTCTTGCCTTAGTTGCAGCTCTACAGAGATGTTCGCTTTATGCTTATAGGTGTGTGCGCCTTCAACGAGTAACCGTCTGGCTCGACTGTTGCCACACTTTGTTAAGCTGCCACGACGAGTTTTACCTCCACTGGAGTTTTCTGTTGGAACAAGCCCAAGGTAAGCCATAAGCTTTCTTGGATGGTCGAACCGCCGTAAGTCACCCAGCTCAGCTATTGTGCCAAGAGCTACGAGTAACCTTACACCCCGCATAGCTTGAATGGCTTTCACAACAGGATAGTATCGCCAGTTTTTGACCTGATGGAGCAGTTCATTATCGAGTCGTTGCAGCCGCTGTATCCGCTCATTGATTGTAATGATCATCTCTTGCAAGACGGTTTGTTGACTATGGTGAGGAAGAATGAGATCGGTCAGCCACCGTAGATGCTTTTTAGACCAGTTATCATTCACCGTCGCTTGGATATTATTGCGAAGAAGAAAGCCTTTGAGTTGGAACTTTGCGTCTTTGAGATCTTTCATTGCCGTTTCTCTGGCACGCGAGAGATCTCGAATAGCTTCATCTTCGGCTTCTGGTACATAGATGGGTGTAAGCTCTTCGGCTTTTAACAGCTTGGCGAGCTTTGCTGCGTCTCGTTTGTCAGTTTTAATTCTATCGCCTGGCTTCTTAGGTATAAGTGATGGAGCGACGACATAGCAGCAGTGTCCAAGGCTCGTAATCAGGCGATAAGTCCAGTAACCACATGGTCCTGCTTCATAGACAAAGTGCAGAGTGGCTTTTGGATACTTGGATTGCAGTTGTCTGGCCAATTTAATAAGCGCGGACTTGTTAGATTTAATACGGCCAAGGTGTTGTGGGTTTGCCCCTCGATGTTCTTGTAAAACAGCGACTTGAATAAATGACTTATGCGTATCTAAGCCAATGAAAATTATGCTATCTTTACTCATGCTAGCCTCCAAATTTAGTTGTTTGACGCACTAATTATGGCTCTGGCTTAAAGCTAACCCACGATATTGGAGGCTAGCACCTTTCGTGGGGGTCATTATGTCTATGGCATTCATAGTTAATCGTAACAATCCCTTTCCCTAGGTTCAACGTCCATTAACTCAACGCATTTGTTGAATTGAATACAATTTGTGGGCGTTTAGTCAACACCATATTTTCACTTCCATAGCTCAATTAAAACTAATAGTATCAGTGCTTTAATAACGCATGATTTTATGAGAGCAAGAACATGAAACACACTCCAAGTTCTTTTATGGAAATGAAAGGGAAACAACGTATTCCGATGTTGACCGCTTATACATTCCCTGTGGCTGCAAGTATCGAATCTGCCGGGATACCTATTATTCTCGTTGGTGATACTGTCGGCATGGTTGAAATGGGCTTTAGCAGTACGCGAGATGTGACCATTGAGCACATGGAATATCATGTCGGGGCAGTGCGTCGCGGTGCTCCAAATACTCATATTATTGGTGACCTCCCATACTTAACCGATCGTTCTCCTGAAGTAGCGTTAGTTAATGCTAAAAGGCTGATGCAGGCTGGTGCTGACAG
>NZ_PIGD01000050.1:0-2453 GCF_003050085.1 Vibrio sp. 10N.286.48.B8
GTTCATATGATGGCAATGATCGGTTTCATCATGATTGCAGCGGCAGGTTTCGCGGCAGTTATGAAGCAAACGGGTGGCGTTGAATCTCTGGTTGAAGCTCTTTCAACTAGCATCGGTGACAATAAACCACTAGCAGCGCTACTTATGCTAGTGGTTGGTCTACTGGTAACAATGGGCATTGGTTCTTCGTTCTCTACGATTCCAATCCTTGCAACTATCTACGTTCCACTAGCAGCAGCATTTGGTTTCTCACCAATGGCAACGATCGCTCTAGTAGGTACAGCAGCAGCACTTGGTGATGCAGGTTCTCCGGCTTCTGACTCAACATTAGGTCCAACGTCTGGTCTAAATGCTGATGGTCAACATGAGCACGTATGGGAAACCGTAGTACCGACGTTCTTGCACTACAACATCCCACTGATCGTATTCGGTTGGATTGCAGCCATGGTTCTGTAATTAGGTTCTGTAGTTACAGAGTCCTTACGCTATCTTTTATAAAGACCGCCTCGTGCGTAATGCCGATCAGTTAAGAAATTTGTGAGATCATTTGACCGATCCTCAAAAGGCTTCAAAATCCGATATTAGGAAACTAATATCGGATTAAGAAGAATGGTTCACTGGATACTGAACAATACGACGCTGACGTTACAGCGACAGTATCAAAAGAAGCAGCAGTATAATTCTCAAACTTAATTAAGAGCACTCCACTTGAGTAATGCCGATCAGTTAAGAAATTTGTGAGATCATTTGACCGATCCTCAAAAGGCTTCAAAATCCGATATTAGGAAACTAATATCGGATTAAACTGATGGAGTTAATAAAAGGTGTGATTATCTACTTCATCCTGTTTATCTTAGTGGTGTTCTTTGCTCCGTTAGGTATCGGTTACTGGTTGGGTAAACGAACCGCCAATAAATAGATAAATAGATAGATAAGTAAATCAGCAGATCAAAAAAGAGCGCTCTAGGGTAATGCCGATCAGTTAAGAAATTTGTGAGATCATTTGACCGATCCTCAAAAGGCTTCAAAATCCGATATTAGGAAACTAATATCGGATTCGCTAAGCTTCTCTACTCAATGCTTTACCCAGAAGTACGTTTGACGATTCAAGAGAGTATCCACCAAGCAGAGTAACAATCCGTTTGGCGTCGCTTTCATAGCAAAGTGAAACACGATCAAAAAAGGCACCCACTGGGTGTAATGCCGATCAGTTAAGAAATTTGTGAGATCATTTGACCGATCCTCAAAAGGCTTCAAAATCCGATATTAGGAAACTAATATCGGATTTTTTTATGTCTTTAGAAAGCCAACTTGCCAATACTTTTCGGTCATGTAATACCTTCCACCACTTTGATAAATACTCTGACATCCTTAGTCCAGAGCTTATCCAACAAGGCTTTGAGCAAGCTGGCGTAGCAACCGTTAGAAGAAGGCGGTTACCTTTAGAAGCAGTACTTTGGTCTGTTGTTGGAATGAGTCTCTTTCGTCAACAATCTGTTTGGGATATTGCTAACCAACTCGATATTGTCCTGCCAGACAAACAACGCTTTGTTGCACCAAGTGCTGTTGTTCAAGCGAGACAGAGATTAGGCGAAGAAGGTGTAAAGCAAGTCTTTAAGAAGATGGCAGTGCATAGCTATCAATCGTCTAACTTCGAAACTTGGTGTGGGCTAAACCTTCTATCCGTCGATGGTGTCGTTTGGAGAACGACAGATACACCCGAAAATCATCAAGAGTTTAAAGCGCAGCGCAATCAATCATCTGAGAATATTTACCCTAAGGTTCGTATGGTTTGTTTGATGGAGCTTACAAGTCATCAGCTAATCGATAGTGCATTCTCTGACTATCGCACCAGCGAAATAGAAGTTATCTTCGCTGGGTGAAACTGAAACCCAAGAAATATGCGACAAATAGAAAAAATGCCAGTCAGCTTAACTGACTGGCATTACCCACTGGGTGCCTTTTTCTTTAGCGTTCGTTAACTCGAAAAGCTGATGCTTACCAGAAGGTAATGAATAAGCCTACAGTCACTGCCATTCCAACATAATTATTGTTGAGAAATGCTTGGAAACAAAGGTCTCGATCACGGTGGCGCATCAGGTGTTGTTGATACACAAACAAGCTTCCCGCTACCAACAATGCCCAATAGAAGGTATCACCTAGTTGGTAATGCATGCCTAACGCAATCAGCATCGCTAGGGTGACGAGTTGCAAAGAGCCAACAATCAGTTTATCGAAGCGACCAAATAAAATCGCCGTCGATTTAATACCAATCTTCAGGTCGTCATCTCGATCAACCATCGCATATTGCGTGTCGTAAGCAATCGTCCACAACGCGTTAATCACGAATATAAACCACACAATGCTTGGCAGTTCATTGGTTTGTGCCGCCCAAGCCATTGGTATCGCCCAACTAAACGCTAAGCCGAGAAACAACTGTGGAAGATGCGTAA
>NZ_PIGD01000051.1:0-2278 GCF_003050085.1 Vibrio sp. 10N.286.48.B8
ATCTCTTGACGTTAGCAACAGAAGAAGCACCGGCTAACTCCGTGCCAGCAGCCGCGGTAATACGGAGGGTGCGAGCGTTAATCGGAATTACTGGGCGTAAAGCGCATGCAGGTGGTTCATTAAGTCAGATGTGAAAGCCCGGGGCTCAACCTCGGAACTGCATTTGAAACTGGTGAACTAGAGTACTGTAGAGGGGGGTAGAATTTCAGGTGTAGCGGTGAAATGCGTAGAGATCTGAAGGAATACCAGTGGCGAAGGCGGCCCCCTGGACAGATACTGACACTCAGATGCGAAAGCGTGGGGAGCAAACAGGATTAGATACCCTGGTAGTCCACGCCGTAAACGATGTCTACTTGGAGGTTGTGGCCTTGAGCCGTGGCTTTCGGAGCTAACGCGTTAAGTAGACCGCCTGGGGAGTACGGTCGCAAGATTAAAACTCAAATGAATTGACGGGGGCCCGCACAAGCGGTGGAGCATGTGGTTTAATTCGATGCAACGCGAAGAACCTTACCTACTCTTGACATCCAGAGAAGCCAGCGGAGACGCAGGTGTGCCTTCGGGAGCTCTGAGACAGGTGCTGCATGGCTGTCGTCAGCTCGTGTTGTGAAATGTTGGGTTAAGTCCCGCAACGAGCGCAACCCTTATCCTTGTTTGCCAGCGAGTAATGTCGGGAACTCCAGGGAGACTGCCGGTGATAAACCGGAGGAAGGTGGGGACGACGTCAAGTCATCATGGCCCTTACGAGTAGGGCTACACACGTGCTACAATGGCGCATACAGAGGGCAGCAAGCTAGCGATAGTGAGCGAATCCCAAAAAGTGCGTCGTAGTCCGGATTGGAGTCTGCAACTCGACTCCATGAAGTCGGAATCGCTAGTAATCGTGAATCAGAATGTCACGGTGAATACGTTCCCGGGCCTTGTACACACCGCCCGTCACACCATGGGAGTGGGCTGCAAAAGAAGTGGGTAGTTTAACCTTTCGGGGAGGACGCTCACCACTTTGTGGTTCATGACTGGGGTGAAGTCGTAACAAGGTAGCCCTAGGGGAACCTGGGGCTGGATCACCTCCTTATACGAAGATATCCACGATGAGTACCCACACAGATTGATTAGGTTTAGAAAAGCAAAGAGATGAAGAACTCCCAAGGTTCTTCGAAGTTTGTTTCTACTTTTTAAAGTGGAGATGAATTAGCAGTGTCCCGTTCGTCTAGAGGCCTAGGACACCGCCCTTTCACGGCGGTAACAGGGGTTCGACTCCCCTACGGGATACCATTGGGTCGTTAGCTCAGTTGGTAGAGCAGTTGACTTTTAATCAATTGGTCGCAGGTTCGAATCCTGCACGACCCACCATTCTTTCTCCGCGAAGGAATTAAAACTATCGTGGGCGATTAGCTCAGTTGGGAGAGCACCTGCCTTACAAGCAGGGGGTCACTGGTTCGAGCCCGGTATCGCCCACCATTTCCTCCCAAGGAAATAAAAATATGGGGCTATAGCTCAGCTGGGAGAGCGCCTGCCTTGCACGCAGGAGGTCTGCGGTTCGATCCCGCATAGCTCCACCATTCCTTCCATAAGAATGGCTTTTATTTTCACTTTTTAAAAAGTGAAGACAAAAGAAAACTTTATGGGCGATTAGCTCAGTTGGGAGAGCACCTGCCTTACAAGCAGGGGGTCACTGGTTCGAGCCCGGTATCGCCCACCATCTTTAAGCATTCTCCTCGGAGAGTTTTTAAAAATGGTTTTGAAAGTTTAAAACTTGAAAAACTCTTGCTCTTTAACAATTTGGAAAGCTGACTGATTGATTTACTTACGAGTAATTCAATCAAATTTAAAAGTTCTCAATGTTTACCTTTATGGTAAACACAACAAACACATTCAAGTGTCTTGTATTCGATTCAAACTTGTTTGAATCACATTGAGTCCGGCAAACAGTCATTGAGAATTAACCCTTCTTAATGACAACCAAAAACCTTGGTTAGTTGCCATACGATTATTTGTCTTCACTTTTTAAAGTGAAAGCAAATAGAAACCCTTTCGGGTTGTATGGTTAAGTGACTAAGCGTACACGGTGGATGCCTTGGCAGTCAGAGGCGATGAAAGACGTAATAACTTGCGATAAGCCCAGATTAGGTAGTAATAACCTTTTGAGTCTGGGATTTCTGAATGGGGAAACCCACGTGCATAAGCACGTATCCTGTTGTGAATACATAGCAACAGGAGGCAAACCGGGGGAACTGAAACATCTAAGTACCCCGAGGAAGAGAAATCAACCGAGATTCCG
>NZ_PIGD01000052.1:0-2271 GCF_003050085.1 Vibrio sp. 10N.286.48.B8
CGTAGCTCCCGCCAGGTTAAGTCGGTATGCCAATAACTCTCCATTGGCGCATTACCTCGAGTAGTTTCTATCACACTGACTTGCGGGACTTGTTCTACACGCGGAAAGAAGGGATGAGCGGGTTCGAGCTCTCCGAAACGCTTGGCAAGCGCTAAGTGTTGTTCAGGCGAGAGGCTTTGTTCATCCAAGAAAATGACTTGATAAGTAATAAGCGCCTTGTACACATCATCAAGTTCATACTCACTGCAATCCGAAAGATTTAATCCATGAATACGAGCGCCAATGTGAGGGGTAATAGGTTCAATTTTCAACATACTTTCGCTTATCGGTTAAGAGATATTAATAGGGAGTCATTTAGCTACTCGTTATTAAACCGGACAAAACCGATTTTTCTTTCCTTACCATGCAAAATAAAACCGGTTTATTCGAAAAACAAAAGAAAAGAGCCCCTACACTGGAGCTCTTTTTGTTTGTTGTGTACCGTCCTAAATATGGTTGACACATTTCCAACATGGAATTGGAGAGTGTCATGAAAACAACAAGTAGACGTACTCAACGAGATTATTCTCTTGCCTTTAAATTGGCAGTCGTAAGCCAAGTTGAAAAAGGCGAAATGACTTATAAGCAAGCTCAAGAACGTTATGGGATCCAAGGTCGCTCTACCGTTTTAGTTTGGCTTCGCAAACATGGTCAACTAGATTGGTCTAAAGGAACAGAACAATCGAGAGCATTAGGAGCGACTATGTCAAACTCTTCCTCAACTCAAACCCCAGAGCAACGAATCAAAGAACTCGAGCAGCAATTAGAAGAGACTCAGCTCAAAGCTGAGTTCTTTGAAGCGGTTGTAAAAGTCATGGATCGAGATTTCGGTGTCCGAATCTCAAAGAAGCGCAAGGCCGAGTTATTAAGGAAAAAACGGTCAGAAAGTTGACCGTCACTAAAGCTTGTCACTTCATAGGTATTACACGACAAGCTTTCTACAAGCGCTGTGTTGCAGAAATTCATCAGACAAAGAAAGATGAATTAGTACTCGGTTTTGTGAAGAAGCAAAGGATGATGCACCCTCGTATAGGGACCCGTAAGATCAAGTATTTACTTGCTCAGAACGACATTGAAATCGGTCGAGACCGCTTATTCTCTCTGCTGAGAATGCATCGATTATTAGTGCAGAATCGAAGGGCTTATCATCGAACCACAAACAGTAATCATCGCTTTTACTGCCATCCAAATCGAATCAAAGAAGGCTTAATACCGGAAAGACCTGAGCAATTATGGGTTGCCGATATTACTTATCTAGCGACGCGGTGTGGTAGTACTTACCTCAGTTTAGTGACGGACGCTTACTCAAGAAAAATCGTGGGCTATCACATAGGTGATGATATGAAAGCTCGCACTGTCAAGCAGGCCTTTTTAAACGCGTTGAAAGAGCGGAAGAATGCAGGTGATCTTGTACATCACTCAGATCGAGGTGTTCAATACTGCTCTGTGGAATACCAAGAGTTGCATCGACAGTATGATGTATCTTGCTCAATGACTGATGGTTATGACTGTTATCAGAATGCGTTGGCAGAGAGGATCAACGGAATACTGAAGATGGAGTATCTGTTGAATAAACCGAATGATTTAGATGAAGCAAAGAAAATGGTCGCCGAATCAGTAAAAATCTATAATGAATATAGGCCTCACACAGCTCTAAAATACAAAACGCCCGATGAAATACATCGAGCGTTTTAGTCAATCAAGTGTCAACCCATATCAGGACGGGTCATAGACGAAATGAAAATAGAAGCTTTAGAAGCCTTTCCAATCGAAATCATCAATTCGCTCATCAGCAATATAGAACAGCTTAGTACCACTGCTGACAACTTGGTCTAGTTCTGGGTTCAGTTCAATACCACTTCCCGTATCAATCGCGATCAGCGTTGCTTGATACTTCTCTTTAAACACAGAGAAAATAGGCGCAACGGTGACAGGCTCGGCGTCTTCAGGGAAATACGTTGAATACTGTGTCATGCCTCTTGTTGAGCTCAATAACTCTTGATGAAGCGCACTTGATCCTGGGTCTACCGCAGCCTTTGCTAGCATCTCTGCACCCACCGCTGGAATACATTCTGAGTTAGGGCAATGCTTATGCAATAAATCGCTTAGCGCTTCGTCTTTAAAGTAAACAAGAAGGTGTGCCTTAGGGTTTCGGTTGGCACAGTAAAGCGCCGCAGATAGCGTAATGTCGTCTTCTGGGTTATCAATCAAGATGCAACTTGCAGACTCAAT
>NZ_PIGD01000053.1:0-1707 GCF_003050085.1 Vibrio sp. 10N.286.48.B8
GTTGAAGGCGAAGTGGCATTCTCTGGTAGCCTTGCTGGCGAACTAGGCATGCAACCTGGCAAAGACGTAACGGTTGATACTATCGACGTAACATCAGTTGGTGGCGCACAAGAGTCTGTAGCGGTTATCGATGCGGCACTTAAGTATGTCGACAGCCACCGTGCTGAACTGGGTGCTTTCCAAAACCGTTTCGACCACGCTATCAGCAACTTAGACAACATTAACGAAAACGTTAATGCATCTAAGAGCCGTATTAAAGATACCGACTTCGCGAAAGAAACGACTCAGATGACTAAGTCTCAGATCCTTTCTCAAGCTTCAAGCTCGATTCTTGCTCAAGCGAAGCAAGCACCGAACTCGGCACTTAGCCTACTAGGTTAATCGATTGAAAGGCCACGTTGACTATAAGTAGTTTTGATCATAAGCGTTAACGCTTGATTTGGCATAGCGCCTTTGCTGCAGAAAACCACCGTTGTTCGACGAATTGCCATGAGTGCCATGATTATCATTCCAAATCGGTGCGGATAACGGTGAAGCGGTAATGCTTCAACTGAAAGACATGCGCTCTGATAATGCTCAGATGGGTGGTAAGAGCTACCAAACTGAGAACGCGAAAGACAAAGATTGGAACGTTCAAGCTGGCTCTAACGACCTAAAACTGTCGTTCACTGATAACTTCGGTCAAGCACAAGAAATCGACATCAGCGCAAAAGCGGGTGACGACATCGAAGAGCTAGCAACGTACATCAACGGTCAACAAGACTCTGTGAAAGCGTCTGTAACTGAAGATGGTAAGCTACAAATGTTTACTGGTAACAACAAAGTTGAAGGCGAAGTGGCATTCTCTGGTAGCCTTGCTGGCGAACTAGGCATGCAACCTGGCAAAGACGTAACGGTTGATACTATCGACGTAACATCAGTTGGTGGCGCACAAGAGTCTGTAGCGGTTATCGATGCGGCACTTAAGTATGTCGACAGCCACCGTGCTGAACTGGGTGCTTTCCAAAACCGTTTCGACCACGCTATCAGCAACTTAGACAACATTAACGAAAACGTTAATGCATCTAAGAGCCGTATTAAAGATACCGACTTCGCGAAAGAAACGACTCAGATGACTAAGTCTCAGATCCTTTCTCAAGCTTCAAGCTCGATTCTTGCTCAAGCGAAGCAAGCACCGAACTCGGCACTTAGCCTACTAGGTTAATCGATTGAAAGGCCACGTTGACTATAAGTAGTTTTGATCATAAGCGTTAACGTTAGGCTTCCACAAATTAGCTCGTGGTGAGAGATGAGCGCTAAACAGACCCAGCTTCGGCTGGGTTTTTTATTGCCTGAAATTTGGTGAAGGTGTATTTGGAAAAGTGTAGTGCGGGTAAACAGAAGCGAAAGCGAGATTCCCTATCACGCTCGTTCCTCACTGTAGGGAATGACGGGATCGGGAAATGATAATTTCATCGCTTATTGTACCGAAGCTACCTTTCGTCATTCCAGAACCGAGTAAAACGAGGTATCAGGAATCTGACTTTTAATGAGCGGACTTGTTTAGTTCTCGCTTATCATTCTAGGGAGTGACGAGCTACTTATTGGTCGATGAGAAGATTCATCGTCATCCCAGAATCGAATAGAACGAGATCTCAGGGATCTCTTTTGGTTTTATATTCAACACCACGCTCAATAATCAAGAAAACGGGAAACTTTAGCGAATGT
>NZ_PIGD01000054.1:0-1419 GCF_003050085.1 Vibrio sp. 10N.286.48.B8
TAACTATACTCTTCGCTAGAGTAAAAGCTTTGCTGCGGTCGTGGCGGAATTGGTAGACGCACCAGATTTAGGTTCTGGCGCCGAGAGGTGTGAGAGTTCAAGTCTCTCCGACCGCACCATTATTTAGATATCTTAAGTGATATCATTGTTGGGCTATCGCCAAGCGGTAAGGCACTGGCTTTTGATGCCAGCATTCCCTGGTTCGAATCCAGGTAGCCCAGCCACTATTTAAAGTGTAATTATCTTTAAAAAGATAATGGCATTGGAAGCGAGATTATATTATATTACTTCGCTCTCAGATGGCTACTTAGCTCAGTTGGTTAGAGCACATCACTCATAATGATGGGGTCGCAGGTTCAAATCCCGCAGTAGCCACCATTCTTTCTTTATGAAAGAAGAACAAACAACGTTATATTGAATCACCAATGTCGATATAACTATACTCTTCGCTAGAGTAAAAGCTTTGCTGCGGTCGTGGCGGAATTGGTAGACGCACCAGATTTAGGTTCTGGCGCCGAGAGGTGTGAGAGTTCAAGTCTCTCCGACCGCACCATTATTTAGATATCTTAAGTGATATCATTGTTGGGCTATCGCCAAGCGGTAAGGCACTGGCTTTTGATGCCAGCATTCCCTGGTTCGAATCCAGGTAGCCCAGCCACTATTTAAACTCTTTGTTTTATTACTTAAGTAATTAACTAAGAGCACAACGTTACATCGAATCACCAATGTCGATATAACTATAAAGCTTTGCTGCGGTCGTGGCGGAATTGGTAGACGCACCAGATTTAGGTTCTGGCGCCGAGAGGTGTGAGAGTTCAAGTCTCTCCGACCGCACCATTATTTAGATATCTTAAATGATATCATTGTTGGGCTATCGCCAAGCGGTAAGGCACTGGCTTTTGATGCCAGCATTCCCTGGTTCGAATCCAGGTAGCCCAGCCACTATTTAAACTCTTTGTTTTATTACTTAAGTAGTTAACTAAGAGCACAACGTTACATCGAATCACCAATGTCGATATAACTATAAAGATTTGCTGCGGTCGTGGCGGAATTGGTAGACGCACCAGATTTAGGTTCTGGCGCCGAGAGGTGTGAGAGTTCAAGTCTCTCCGACCGCACCATTATTTAGATATCTTAAGTGATATCATTGTTGGGCTATCGCCAAGCGGTAAGGCACTGGCTTTTGATGCCAGCATTCCCTGGTTCGAATCCAGGTAGCCCAGCCACTATTTAAAACTCTTTGTTTTTACTTAGCTTGTTTTAAAGTTAAATAGAAAACTAAGAGCACAACGTTACATCGAATCACCAATATCGATATAACTATAAAGATTTGCTGCGGTCGTGGCGGAATTGGTAGACGCACCAGATTTAGGTTCTGGCGCCGAGAGGTGTGAGAGTTCAAGTCTCTCCGACCGCACC
>NZ_PIGD01000055.1:0-1079 GCF_003050085.1 Vibrio sp. 10N.286.48.B8
TGTTGTAAAATTCCGCATTGAGCCGAGTGAGTTTAATACCGGCGGTACTCTGAAATCTGATGGCTTAGTGATTGAGATTCGAGAAGAGCCTTCGGGTTCGGGTAACTACATTGGTTTCACCACAGATACTTCAAATGTCGAGACTACAGTCTTCACGCTTGAATTTAGCAGCACGACTTTAGGTGAATACACCTTCACGCTTATAGAAGCGATTGACCACACACCAATTCAAGGTAATAACGACCTAACGTTCAACTTGCCAGTGTACGCGGTTGATAGCGATGGCGATGATTCTCTAATGTCGCCACTTGCTGTGACGATTACCGATGATATCCAAGTCATGGTAGATGGCGCGTTTACGATTGAAGAGCCAACTGTGGCTGATTTAGCAGCGGGTACGCCGACAACTACGACTGTGAATGTTCTTGATCTAGAAGGGGCGGACGGCACGACCATCACCCAAATCAATTATGACAACGGCACAGTGTTTACGCTTGACCAGAGCAATACGGGAGAGCAGAAGTTTGTGGTTGCTGAAGGTTCGCTTTATGTCACGCTGCAAGGTGATGTGCGCTTTGAACCAAACCGTAACCTCGACCACACAAGTGGAGACATCGTTAAGTCGATAGTCGTGACTTCAAGCGACTCAGATAGTGATGTTGTTACTTCTACAGTCACGTTGACTATTACCGATGGTGACATCCCAACGATTGATAATGTACCGAGCGTTACTTTATCTGAAACTAATTTGAGTGATGGTTCTACGCCAAGTGGTGTCGCTGTAAGTCAAACAGAGACGATTACCTTCACTAATCAAAGTGATGATGTGGCGAGTTTCCGTATTGAACCGACAGAATTCAATGTTGGTGGGGCGCTTAAATCAAATGGGCTGGTGGTTGAACTAAAAGCAGACCCAAGCACACCAGGTGGTTATATCGGTTTTGTGACGGATGGTTCGAACGTTGAAACCAACGTGTTCACGATCAGTTTCTCTAGTACTACCCTCGGCCAATACACTTTCACGTTGTTGGAAGCATTAGACCATGTGGATGGTTTAGCGAACAACGATCTTAGCTTTG
>NZ_PIGD01000056.1:0-957 GCF_003050085.1 Vibrio sp. 10N.286.48.B8
AAGAACATCTAACTTTCTATTTTTGTTTGTTATGCCCCTATGCAAACTCTTTATTATTCAGTGAGTTAATTTATCCGTATTCTCTGGTATCTATTTGAAATACTAGGGAAACAAAAATGAAAAATGGGTTAGTCTGCACATTAGCAGTGATGTTAATTGTAGGGTGCAAAGAATCGAATGAGCCAAACGCTGCTGTAGTGGAACAACCGAGTGTCATATCACACATAGAGAAAACACCTGAGCTAGTCGCGGAATTAAAGGCACAAGAGACAATTGATGCTCAACTTAGGCTGCTTTATGAGCGTTTTGAACCCATGCTTGACCGCAGTGACTCTCTTACTGGTACTGATGCAAACAAAGATGGTATCCGCGATGACATTGAGGCGTTTATTGATGCGTTAGAAGTGCCCGAGCCTGTCCGAAAAGCCTTAAAACAAGAGGCTCGGCAAGCACAAGAAAGTCTCTATCACGACTGGAGTGCAAAGACTGAAACCAATATAAAGAAGGCACTAGCAATCGCTAATAAATATGGGAAGGTCATTGCTTGTAAGAAGTTTATTGGTATACCAGTAAGAGATAGAACCAATACTGGGAGAACTATCGATGCGCTCACTTACAATACTAAAGCTCGTTCCATTGTCTACTTGGCTTATAATCACTTGTTAGATGGCTCAGTAAGTTCCTCTCTGAAAGCTGAGGCTAACTACTGTGAATAAGCTAGTCACCCCGTTCAAATCTCCCCCTTAATTGATATTTTCCCCCTTTTTTGAAACACAGAAAAGGCGGAGGGTAAGAACATCTAACTTTCTATTTTTGTTTGTTATGCCCCTATGCAAACTCTTTATTATTCAGTGAGTTAATTTATCCGTATTCTCTGGTATCTATTTGAAATACTAGGGAAACAAAAATGAAAAATGGGTTAGTCTGCACATTAGCAGTGATGTTAATTGTAGGGTG
>NZ_PIGD01000057.1:0-925 GCF_003050085.1 Vibrio sp. 10N.286.48.B8
TTCTGCCGTGGGCGTTGGAAAATTGAAAGGGGCTGCTCCTAGTACGAGAGGACCGGAGTGGACGAACCTCTGGTGTTCGGGTTGTCATGCCAATGGCATTGCCCGGTAGCTAAGTTCGGAATCGATAACCGCTGAAAGCATCTAAGCGGGAAGCGAGCCTTGAGATGAGTTTTCCCTGACGCTTTAAGCGTCCTAAAGGGTTGTCGTAGACTACGACGTTGATAGGCAGGGTGTGTAAGTGCTGCGAGGCATTGAGCTAACCTGTACTAATTGCCCGTGAGGCTTAACCATACAACACCCAAGGGGTTTTGTGGACTCAAAGAAATACCAAACACTTGAATGAGTTTGAAGAGAACAAAAACAGCTTTCCAGATTATTTGCCTTCAGTTTTTTAAAAACTGAAAGTAAAAGCAAAATTTGCTTGGCGACCATAGCATTGTGGACCCACCTGATTCCATGCCGAACTCAGAAGTGAAACACAATAGCGCCGATGGTAGTGTGGGGCTTCCCCATGTGAGAGTAGGACATCGTCAGGCTCAAATTACTTTAAGCTGAATAGACACTGCGGAGTGGTAGTTCAGTTGGTTAGAATACCGGCCTGTCACGCCGGGGGTCGCGGGTTCGAGTCCCGTCCACTCCGCCACTTATTAGAAAGCCTAGTCTTACGACTAGGCTTTCGCCGTTTCTGGGTGTTGATAATTTGGTCTTTGACCAAGGAGTCCCGGTCGGCTACGACCCCAGTCACTCCATTACTTATAAGAAGCCTCGCTAGAAATAACGGGGCTTTTTTGCATCTAAATCATAGTGCTTCGCACGTCAGTCGAATAACTTGCACAAAAGACTTTCCTGTAGCCTACGTGTTACCCAAACCCAAACCCAAACCCTACGATTAGGGTGACATCATTTCTGACTCCAGTTGTGAGTT
>NZ_PIGD01000058.1:0-652 GCF_003050085.1 Vibrio sp. 10N.286.48.B8
GGTCTGCGGTTCGATCCCGCATAGCTCCACCATCTTTAAGTGTTCTTCCTTAAGAATCTTTAAAAATGGTTATTTCTTTAATTAGAAAAATCTAGCTCTTTAACAATTTGGAAAGCTGACTGATTGATTACTTACGAGTAATCCAATCAAATTTAAAAGTTCTCAATGTTTACCTTTATGGTAAACACAACAAACACATTCAAGTGTCTTGTATTCGAATCAAACTTAGTTTGATTCACATTGAGTCCGGCAAACAGTCATTGAGAATTAACCCTTCTTAATGACAACCAAAAACCTTGGTTAGTTGCCATACGCTTATTCGTCTTCACTTTTTAAAGTGAAAGCAAATAGAAACCCTTTCGGGTTGTATGGTTAAGTGACTAAGCGTACACGGTGGATGCCTTGGCAGTCAGAGGCGATGAAAGGCGTAATAACTTGCGATAAGCCCAGATTAGGTAGTAATAACCTTTTGAGTCTGGGATTCCTGAATGGGGAAACCCACTTACATAAGTAAGTATCCTGTTGTGAATACATAGCAACAGGAGGCAAACCGGGGGAACTGAAACATCTAAGTACCCCGAGGAAGAGAAATCAACCGAGATTCCGAAAGTAGCGGCGAGCGAAATTGGATTAGCCCTTAAGCTTTTAATGA
>NZ_PIGD01000006.1:0-271281 GCF_003050085.1 Vibrio sp. 10N.286.48.B8
GCCACTCGGGAACCCCTCCAGGGTGTGTCTTACTTTTCACAAAGTAAGCCTAAATTGATGTTTTCCCATAAGCCCATCAACTAGGTTGTTCTCTTAACTCTCAAAAGAGGTAAGAAGAATATGGTGGAGGGAGACGGATTCGAACCATCGAAGGCAGTGCCGGCAGATTTACAGTCTGCTCCCTTTGGCCACTCGGGAACCCCTCCAGGGTGTGTCTTACTCTTCACAAAGTAAGCCTAAATTGATGTTTTCCCATAAGCCCATCAATCAGGTTGTTCTCTTAACTCTCGAAAGAGGTAAGAAGAAATATGGTGGAGGGAGACGGATTCGAACCATCGAAGGCGGAGCCGGCAGATTTACAGTCTGCTCCCTTTGGCCACTCGGGAACCCCTCCAGGGTGTTTTTTCCTAACTCATAATGGATAGGCTAAAGAGATGTTTTTCCCAACGCATCTCTCAAGTGCGGAGCGCATCATAGCAAACACGTTAAACGTGTAAAGGGTTTTTCTTATGGTTTTGTGTTAAATGCTGCCTTTTTGGGCAAAGATGGCGAAAAGTACGCATATTGCTCGTGAAGTGAACATCTGTACTAAGGTTTACGTACTGAGGGGTAACACCTTGAGGTGATTGGCTTTCTGTATTGTGTTCAATGTGTCTAAAGCGTGATGAAACGTAAATGGAATTTAATCTAGATTTACACTTCTTGACGTTACAGTATTCATTAGTTGATAGAATACGGTTAATTTCATTTATAGATAATAAATCTTACTTGCAGACCATTATTATGAAGCATAAATCTGTTATAACCCTGCTTAGCTTGTCTATCCTTATGGCGTCTCCAGCCGCACTTGCTAAACGTATGGGCCCTAGCACTGTCACTGTTGTTACTGAGCAGGTTGATATTCACCAAGTTAGCCAATCTCTTTCTTTGGTCGGTAAGTTAGAAGCCGAACAATCTGTAATGATCACTTCTGAAGTGGCTGGCCGAGTCGACTCTATCAAGATCAAAGCGAACCAAGATGTCACTAAAGGACAGATGTTGGTTCAGCTAGACGACGACAAAGCGAAAGCAGCCGTCGCAGAAGCTCAAGCATATCTAAAAGACGAACAACGTAAGCTGGCGGAATTTCAACGCCTAGTGAAACGTAATGCGATCACTCAAACGGAAATCGATGCACAGAAGACCAATGTTGAGATTGCGAATGCCCGTTTAGCTGCGGCAAATGCCAACCTAAAAGATCTTCACATCAGCGCGCCTTTCTCTGGCACGGTCGGTTTTATCGACTTTAGCCGAGGCAAAATGGTGACATCAGGTACCGAACTGGTGACTCTAGATGATCTGTCTGTGATGCAGTTAGACCTACAGATCCCAGAACGCTACCTTTCAATGCTATCAAAAGGTATGAAAGTCACCGCTCGCACTAGCGCGTGGGGCGATACTCAATTTACCGGTACAGTGGTTGGCATTGATTCTCGCATCAACGCTGAAACCCTGAACCTACGAGTTCGAATTCACTTCGACAACAATAACGATTACCTAAAGCCGGGCATGTTAGTGTCGGCTGATATGGACTTCCCACCGGTTGAAGCGCCGATCATCCCTGTACAAGCGTTGGAATACTCAGGTACTAAACGCTTTGTTTACGTGATTGGTGAAGATAATAAAGCGACTCGTACCGAAGTTTTCCTTGGCGCACGTATCGATAACGAAGTTGTGATTGAAAAGGGCATCGAGATTGGCCAGAAAATCGTGGTGCAAGGCATTGTGAATATGCGTGACGGTGTGTTGGTTCAAGAGCTCGCTGTTAATCGCCCTGCAGGTTCTGCAAGCGATAAAAAAGCACAAGAAGGCGCTAACTAATGTTGTTATCTGATGTTTCTGTAAAGAGACCAGTAGCGGCTGTCGTATTGAGCCTGCTATTGGTTGTGTTTGGTATTGTCTCTTTCAATAAGCTCGCCGTGCGTGAGATGCCTGATATTGAAAGCCCGGTGGTTTCGATCAGTACTCGTTACGAGGGTGCATCGGCCACCATCATTGAAAGCCAAATAACCTCCAATCTTGAAGACCAGTTATCCGGTATCAGTGGTATCGATGAGATCGAGTCTACGACGCGTAACGGTATGTCGCGTATTACGATTACCTTCGAATTGGGTTACGACCTTAATACGGGTGTCAGTGATGTTCGTGATGCGGTAGCTCGTGCGCAGCGTTCCCTGCCAGATGAAGCCGACGATCCGATTGTTTATAAGAACAACGGTAGTGGCGAAGCATCGGTTTATATCAACCTAAGTTCAACCGAGATGGACCGAACGCAGTTAACAGACTATACAGAACGTGTGTTGATTGACCGTTTCAGTTTGATCTCTGGTGTGAGTTCGGTGGATATCTCGGGCGGCTTGTACAAAGTAATGTACGTGAAGCTGAAACCTGCTTTGATGGCTGGCCGTGGTGTGACTGCGTCTGACATTACTGCAGCGTTGAACAGTGAGAACATTGAAAGCCCGGGTGGTGAAGTTCGTAACGATGCGATCGTTATGTCGGTTCGTACTGCACGTTCTTATACTGAAGCAAAAGACTTCGAATACCTCGTTGTAAAACGTGCTTCTGATAACACGCCTATTTACTTGAAAGACGTAGCAGATGTTTACATCGGTGCAGAGAACGAAAATTCGACCTTTAAGAGTGACGGCGTTGTTAACGTAAGTATGGGTATTGTGCCTCAATCAGATGCAAACCCACTTGAGGTGGCTGACTTAGTCCATAAAGAAGTTGAAGCGATTCAAAAATTCCTGCCTGACGGTACGCGTTTGGCTGTCGATTATGATTCAACGGTCTTTATCGATCGTTCTATCTCAGAGGTATACAGCACACTCTTTATTACGGGTGGCTTGGTTATCCTTGTGCTTTACGTCTTTATTGGTCAAGCACGTGCAACGCTGATCCCAGCGGTGACGGTTCCTGTATCTTTGATCTCGTCGTTTATTGCGGCGTACTACTTCGGTTTCTCTATCAACCTGATTACCTTGATGGCACTTATCCTGTCTATCGGTCTGGTTGTAGATGACGCCATCGTAGTAGTAGAGAATATTTTCCACCATATCGAGCGTGGCGAATCGCCATTGCTTGCCGCTTATAAAGGTACTCGTGAAGTAGGCTTTGCGGTAATCGCAACGACGCTCGTACTGGTTATGGTATTCCTGCCAATCTCGTTCATGGATGGCATGGTAGGCCTGCTATTTACGGAGTTCTCTGTATTGCTGGCAATGTCGGTGATCTTCTCGTCTGTCGTGGCATTAACGTTAACGCCAGTTCTAGGCAGTAAGATCCTAAAAGCGAATGTGAAACCTAACCGCTTCAACTTGTTCATTGAGCGTGTGTTCGGCAAACTTGAAAAGGGTTACAGAGCGGTATTGCGCCGTGCTCTAAACTGGCGTTGGGCAGCTCCAATCATCATTATTGCGTGTATGGGCGGTAGCTATGGTTTGATGCAACAAGTGCCTTCGCAACTGACTCCGCAAGAAGACCGTGGTGTTATCTTTGCGTTCGTTCGTGGTGCCGATGCAACCAGTTACAACCGAATGTCTGCCAACATGGACATCGTTGAAGAGCGCCTAATGCCGTTGCTTGGTCAAGGTTTCTTGAAATCATTCAGCATTCAATCACCAGCGTTTGGTGGTAATGCGGGTGACCAAACAGGCTTCGTTATCATGATCCTAGAAGATTGGGATGAGCGTGATGTGACGGCGCAAGAAGCCTTGAACGAAGTTCGTAAATCGTTGAATGGCATCCCTGATGTGCGTGTATTCCCGTTCATGCCGGGCTTCAAAGGCGGTTCAAGTGAGCCCGTTCAATTCGTACTTGGCGGTTCTGATTACACTGAACTTCAGAAGTGGGGTGAACTGTTAAAGCAAGCGGCTGAAGACTCGCCAATGATGGAAGGCGCGGACATCGATTACTCTGAGAAAACACCAGAGCTATTGGTTACCGTAGACAAGCAGCGTGCTGCAGAGCTGGGTGTGAGTGTTTCTGATATTTCAGACACGTTAGAAATCATGCTTGGCGGCCGCAGTGAAACCACCTTCGTTGACCGTGGTGAAGAGTACGATGTTTACTTGCGTGGTGATGAAAACAGCTTCAATAACGCCAACGATTTGAGCCAAATCTACATGCGAACTCAGTCTGGTGAGCTAGTCACGCTTGATACACTGACGCACATTGAAGAAGTGGCATCATCGATTCGTTTGTCGCACTACAACAAGCAAAAATCAGTAACCATTAAAGCGAACCTAATGGAAGGTTACACGCTGGGCGATGCGCTGGATTTCCTTGATGAACAAGCCATTGAACAGCTGCCGGGTGATATCTCAGTAAGCTACTCTGGCGAGTCTAAAGACTTCAAAGAGAACCAATCGAGCATCTTAGTAGTGTTTGCGTTAGCGATGTTGGTAGCCTACTTGGTACTTGCAGCGCAGTTTGAGAGCTTCATTAACCCGCTGGTGGTGATGTTCACCGTACCTATGGGTATCTTTGGTGGCTTCTTAGGCTTGGTGCTGATGAGTCAAGGTCTCAACGTCTACAGCCAGATCGGCATGATCATGTTGATCGGCATGGTAACTAAAAACGGTATCTTGATCGTTGAGTTTGCTAACCAACTCCGTGACCGTGGTATCGAGTTTGAAAAGGCGATCATTGATGCTTCGGCTCGACGTTTACGTCCAATCATGATGACGGCATTTACTACGCTAGCAGGCGCAATCCCATTGATTACTTCAACGGGTGCAGGCTATGAAAGCCGAGTCGCCGTGGGTACGGTTATCTTCTTCGGTATGGGCTTTGCGACTTTGGTTACTCTGTTCGTAATCCCTGCGATGTATCGGTTGATTTCTGGTACGACACGTTCTCCAGGTCACGTAGAAGCGCTTCTAAACAAAGAGCTAAGCCATGACAACGTGGGCAGAACCAGCCACGGTTAATCTGCGTACTTAATAACGTCGATTAGCAGCAACACTAATCAATAAAGCCCGACAACTTACTCGTTGTCGGGCTTTTTGTTGCTTATGAGGTATGAGTTTAGAAAGACAAGCTTATCTATTGAGCCCTATAGGTCACTTAGGTATTTGAGGGTTTCAAGCAATTCATCCATCGAGCGATGACCTCTTAAGTTCACCATGTAGCGGCCGTTTACGATGAAAGTAGGAATGCTAGCAATGGCGGTTTGCTCTGTTTTCGCTGCTGCTTCTTCCATCAACTGAGCCCATTGTTGCTGTTGGCTTTCCGTCATATCTTCTAGCTTTACAAGCTTATGCGTTCTAAAGAAGGTATCGATGTCGGTCGGTTGGAGTGGGCTCTTGGTTTGAACCATTAAGAACAGTTCATTGAGCACTTCGTGAGATAGGTTAGGCTGTTGAACCAATACCGTGTAGTAAAGGCTGGCCGCTTGTTGTGTCGATTCATTAAAAATAACGTGAGTACGGTGCAATGTTAGTTCACCAGAAGCTTCTTTATCTTTGAGTAGTTCGGTCATCTGCCAACAAGGTGTGCAGGTTAATGAGAAAAACTTGTCTATCTGATGGTCTGTTGAATAAGGATTCTCCAGAAGTGTGTATTGTTCTCCTTCGGTGGGAGACGCATAAGTGACTGAGCTAAAAATGATAGACGCTAATAAGAAAAGTACGGCTTGAAATCGTTTCATGGGAGTTCCGGTTTATCGGTGTAGTGACAAAAAGTGCCCATCACACAAGGTGCAATAGGCTTGGTATTGGTTTATTGATGAATGTTTTGAAAAGCCTGCGTTTGCTCCTAGCGAAATGCGGGCTTTTTTTGTATAACAATATCTGCTCAACACATTAAAAAATGAAAACTATTAAGGGACACCAAAGTGGCTGAATTTAAATACAAAGATCTTTCTCAAGAAGAACAAGACAAGCTGGATGCAGCAACCTTTCGTCGCCTGTTAGCACACCTAGACAACAACAAAGATGTACAAAACATCGACCTGATGATCTTGGCTGGCTTTTGCCGTAACTGCTTCAGCAAATGGTACAAAGCGGAAGCTGAGCAACAAGGCCTAGACCTTGATATCGATGATGCTCGTGAGCGTGTATACGGTATGACTTACGATGAGTGGAAACAAAACCACCAACCAAAAGCAACACCAGAACAACTGGCTGCTTTTGAAGCGAAGCAAAAGCCAGAATAATCTCGTGTCATTGGTCACCGATGACACACAAAAAGAGCCCATCAAGGGCTCTTTTTTATTTTGGAACGGGTGCTTATTCTCGCGCTTACGCTAGCTCACCGGTTTGAGAGAAAGCTTCTAACTTCGCTGCGTAAGGCTGTAGATCACCAATGTTGTTGTTCACCCACTCATCATTGAAGTAAGTGTCTAGGTAACGCTCGCCGCTATCGCAAAGCAAAGTCACGATAGAGCCTTTCTCACCGCGCGCTTTCATCTCACTTGCCAGTTGAAGCACACCGTACATGTTGGTACCTGTAGATGCGCCAACCTTGCGGCCAAGAATATCAGACAACCAATGTGTGGTTGCGATGCTTGCTGCGTCTGGAATCTTACGCATTTCGTCAACCACACCTGGAATGAAGCTTGGTTCTGCACGTGGACGACCAATACCTTCAATCTTGCTGAATGTGTTGCCTTTGACATTGGTATTACCCGTTTTGAAGTACTCATGGAATACTGAGTTCTCAGGGTCGACAACACAAAGCTTAGTCTCATGCTGTTGGTAACGAATGAAACGGCCGATCGTTGCTGAAGTACCACCCGTACCCGGGCTCATCACTACCCAAGTTGGAACCGGGTGATCTTCCATCTGCATTTGATTGAAAATCGAGTTCGCAATGTTGTTGTTACCACGCCAGTCGGTTGCACGTTCAGCGTAAGTAAATTGGTCCATGTAATGGCCATTAAGTTCCGTCGCTAAGCGGCGAGACTCGTCGTAAATCTCATCTGAGCGATCAACAAGGTGTGCTTGGCCGCCGTAGAATTCAATCTGTTCAATCTTTTTCTTCGCTGTGCATTTCGGCATTACCGCAATAAATGGAAGACCAAGTAGGCGAGCAAAGTACGCTTCAGACACAGCCGTGCTACCAGATGACGATTCAATGATCGTGGTTTCTGGGCCAACCCAACCGTTACAGATAGCGTATAAGAACAGAGAACGCGCCAAACGGTGCTTCAAAGAGCCTGTTGGGTGTGTGCTTTCATCTTTAAGGTAGATATCAATGCCTTCGATGCTTGGAAGGTCTAGCTTGATAAGGTGCGTATCCGCTGAGCGTTGGTAGTCGGCTTCAATTTTACGAATCGCGTTGTTAATCCATTGATGGTCAGTGCACATAAGCGTTCTCCTGATCTTGTGTAGGAATTCTTTGTAATTGGTATGGTTATAATTTAGCTAGAACTGGAGAGAAAAACTTTGCCATATTTGCTTTATTTTGACTAAAATGTAGAAAATTATTCTATTTAAATGCGATTTGGTGAAAGTGTGATAGATGCCGTAGATAAAAAAATATTAGGGTTGTTACAGGAAGACAGCACGCTGTCACTGAACGATATTTCTGAAGCCGTTAACCTCACGACAACGCCTTGCTGGAAGCGTCTCAAGCGTCTTGAAGAGAACGGCATCATCGAAAAGAGAGTGGCGTTGCTGAATCCTGAGAAGTTAGATCTTTCTTTTACCGCGTTCGTATTGGTTAAGACCAGTGATCATTCTCATGAGTGGTATGGGCGCTTTGTGAATACTGTGTCGGACTTTCCAGAAGTGATGGAGTTCTATCGCATGGCCGGTGAGTATGATTATATGATGAAGGTGCAGGTTAAAGACATGAAGTGCTTTGATGACTTCTATAAGCGCTTGGTTAACAGCATTGATGGGATTTCTAATGTGACTTCAACGTTTGCTATGGAACCATTGAAGTACACAACAGCACTACCACTATAATTAGCCTTATCACCACGCCACATCTTGTCTCAGTTTAGACATCGCCTCTGCGATAAAGAAAAGGATTATTCATGTTTGCAAAAGTCTCTACCGCTATCCAATTGGTGTTAGCTGTCTCCATTTTTTATTTGGGCTACACCATCTACTCGTTCACCAATAAAGTCGGTGAAATCGTCGATACTTACCCTCAGGTTATCGAAGACTTATCGGGGCTAACCAAAGGGTTAAAAGTCGAAGAGATGTTAGCGTTTGCTGAGCATGTCAGTGAATTGGCTCCTCAGGTGTTAGACACGGTTGATGAAGTGAGAAAGACCATCGACCAAGTTAACCAAACCGTTTCGTCGGTTGATGGAAAAATTCCCGCGATTTTGGATGAAGTGAAAAACGTTCGCACCGAAGTTGAGCAGGTAAGAACCGAAGTTATCCCACCAACGCTGACTGAATTGAAACGCTACCGTGTCGATGTGATGCCACCAATGCTTGCGGAAAGTAAATCTTACCGCGAACAAACTATCCCTGTTGTTGTGGCTGAATCTGAAATGCTGAGAGCCGAAGTGCCGGGTATCTTGGATCAAGCAAACTTACTAGCAGATAAGAGTAAAGCACTCGCTCAGGGCGCTGCCGAAGGTGCTGTGAAAGGGGTAGTGCTGTCACCATTCAACCTGCTTAGAGACGCGGGAGATGGCATTAAAACGCGAGTTCAAAGTGAATTCGAGCCGACGCTAGAAACTGAATAGAACTATTGATTCTTGAGCAATGGTTCTCCGTTGATGTTAGAAAAAAAGGGGCTAGGTATGATAGCTAGCCCCTTATTGTTTGGTGTGCGAGTTGAATGACTTACTTAGTAAAGCGCATCACACCTTCTTGAACGGCAGTCGCTACTAGCTCACCTTTCTGGTTATAGATCTCGCCGCGAACTAGGCCACGAGTGTTGGCTGCTGTCGGGCTTTCAATCGCATAAAGCAACCACTCATCCATTTTGAACGGACGGTGGAACCAGATCGAGTGGTCAATCGTCGCAACTTGGAAGTTTGGTGTCATGATAGACACTTCATGAGGATGAAGCGCCGTCACCAAGAATCCCCAATCCGATGCGTAAGCAAGCAGATATTGGTGAATAAGCTGGTTATCTGGCAGCGCACCATTCGCTCTCACCCAAAGGTACTGCTTTGCTTCGGTCTTTTTAGGCTTCAGTGGGTTAACAACCGTTACAGGGCGCATCTCAATCGGCTTTTCACCACAGAAGGTCTTACGTAGTTTCTCTGGTAAGAACTCCGCAATGTGGCTCGCGAGCTCAGTTTCAGAGGCAAAGTTCTCTGGCCCAGGGATGTTTGGCATTTCATTTTGGTGTTCAAAACCTGGTGCGTCACCATGATAAGAAGCCGTGAGATAGAAAATAGGGCGGCCATTTTGAATCGCTTTAACACGGCGTGTGCTGAAGCTGCGTCCATCTCTTAGGTTCTCAACATCGTAAATAATTGGCTTTTCAGGATCGCCGGGAAACAGAAAATAACTGTGGAACGAGTGAACACTACGGTCGTCTTGAACAGTATAACGAGCAGCGGAAAGCGCTTGTCCCAATACCTGACCGCCGTAAACTTGTGGCAGACCAAGGTTCTCACTTTGCCCACGGAATAAACCTTCTTCCAGTTTCTCTAGCTGAAGTAAACTTAGTAATTCTTGTAAAGGTTGACTCATCGCCAGCATTCCTCTTCGTAAAATGGATGTCAGATTATGGTGTTAATCATTAAGATTAGTCAGATATCTGTCAATAAATCATAGGGTTTCAAGACAGAATATGAAAGCTCTCTTATAATTAGCGGGTAGATTTGCCAGTCCGGCAAACATGTTGAGAGAAATTGAATATGAAAAAGGCTCTAATTCTTATTACGTCTTTAGTATCGTTTGGCCTACTTGTTGGCTGCCAAGCAACATCAGAAACGAACGCTTCTCAGGAAGTGGCTGCAGAGAACACTCAAGTGATTTCAGGAACAGTAAGCTATCGCGAAAGAATTGCATTGCCAGAGAATGCAGTGGTTACCGTTACGCTAGAAGATATTTCACTGGCTGACGCACCATCTACTGTTATCGCAACTCAAGAATTCACCACTGACGGTAAGCAAGTACCGTTTGCATTCGAGCTGAGGTACGACAACAACAAAATTCAACCTAACCACCGTTACAATATGCGCGCATCGATTCATGTTGACGGCAAACTGCGTTTCACAACTGACACGATTAAGTCAGTGATTACAGACGTAGAAAACACGCAACAAGCAGACCTACGCTTGGTTGGTGTTCGTTAATTAGAAATGGATTCCACAGTTAAGGCATCTTAATTAACGTCTTTCGATAGATGGCAGCTCTAGGGCTGCCATTTGTATATTCTGAGCTTGACCTTTCCTGCGTCACTCACTTCAATCCCTTCTTCAACCAGATGTTTCTTCTGGCGATCAAACGAATCACCCTTCAAAGAGATCTCGCCTTTACTGTTGATCACACGATACCAAGGCAGTTTGCTTCCTTCTGGTAAATTCCCCAGCGCTTTTCCTACATGCCGCGCATAGCCCGGAAATCCTGAAAAACGTGCTATGTCTCCATAAGTTGTTACTTTCCCATATGGAATTTGGTGAATCACAGCAAAGATTTGGCTCAAAAATTGGTCCATACTAAATGTTCCTAGTTCATTAATACCACGGATCGGTAGAAGGAGAGAGCTATGGTTTTTTCGACATTTCAATTTCTAATTACAACATTATTAGCCGTTGTTTGCGCTAGAGCAATCAGTTTAAGTGAAGGGGACATCCCAGTGCTTGCTATGGTCATTCCTGCATTATGGATTCTACCGCAGGGTGGTATCGCAGGTTTAGCTTTGCTTGCAGCCATGACGACTTACGGCTTAACCCTCCCCTTACAGCCAATCACGCTTTCAGTCAGTGCATGGGTGCTATTCCCACTGCTGATGGTTGTTTTCTCAAGACGCAGCAGTTTGTCCGTCGTGATTATTTCAGGTTTAATTGTCACCACCTTACAGGTTGGGATTATGGTCACGCAATCGGCAGGAAAGCTTGATGGCGCTCCTTGGATCACCACACTGCAGACGTTGTCTATCATCGTGATTTGGTGGGCAGCGAATCATCTAAAACCCGCGAGTCGACACAGCTGGTGGTCATTGGGCTTGATATTGCCATTATGGATAGCCGACTTACCTTATGCAGCTTTGGTGGCCTTGTGTGTCACGGGCATCATGGCATCGATGGAAACACTTAATCGATTGAAAACTTTCCGTTGGAACAAGCTCCTGTGTTGGACTCTGCCCACGGTTGGCTTTGCTGCTCTGGTGATAACGCCAAGCATTGAGGTGCCAAGCCCTGTGTTTGTGGTGTGGTTGTGTTTGTTGGGTACCGCATGGATGACAGACTACATCATTCGTACTGAAGATAACGAAGACATCGATATCTAGTGTCTACTCAATCTAAATGATGTTGTGTGAGAACTTCAAATCACAGGTAAATGGCGAATTTACCTGCGATTTACTGGTGGTTTGAATAAAGGATAAGCACTTAGACCACAATTGCTCAAAAAGAAAGGGGAAGGGCTTGCAATGGTTGCCGGGATGCTTAATAATCCAATCACTCTTTGAGGCAAGCCTCTTAGAAAACGAATCTATGGGGGCCTGGTCCTCCCGCAACAATAGCTCGTGAACTCGGTCAGGTCCGGAAGGAAGCAGCCGCAGCGTGTGACTTGTGTGCCGGGATGTGGCTGGGTTCCCACCCTTTAAAAAAGCCGCTCTTAACGAGCGGCTTTTTGCTATCTGAAGCTTTCCAAGTGTCTTGTCCAACAAGGGTTAGGCTTTGTGGTCTTTTGTCGAATACCTCCTGCTTTACTTCTTTCTAAGCTTAGTCCCTTTCATCAGGCTTATTCGTTCATCAGTTTTGCCAAATACGTTCAAGCTGAATGAGCTACTCGCTTAGTCACTATAGGCTGTCAATCTAAAATGGCTTTGATAAAAAGGCGCTTCACGATTTGCAAACATCATTAATAGTGACGCTTTAGTTGCGATGAATACTGACTGTGTGTTGTTTGTTTGTCTCGTTGTTAAAGCGGTACGAAGCGAGTATGTGATAGCAACATTCAAGGGAGCGAGCGAGTCGCAATTAACAAACCACAGCAAAGTTTTTTTGCTTCCATCTTCAAGCGCCTCAAGAAAATCTGAATTCTCTTTTGCGGATAATGCTGCCGCTGCCGTGTCGTATTCTGAAAAGTCTAAATAGTGAACATCAATGCCTTCTTTATCGGCGAGTATGGAGGCATATTTGATGAAATCAGAGTGAATTACCGCCGAGTCAGCGGCAGAAATCCTAAAGTCCATATCCCAAGCGTGTTGCACGAAAAGTTCAGGAGTTATGTGATTCTCCGGTAGGGGGCTTTCTTTATTTTTATCCAATCTAAACTCAGCCACGGTTATTATATTTACGTTTAATAGGATTAATCATGAGTAGTCAATGTACCACCACAAACCAAGGAGCCGGCGAATCTAGCAAAAGCGCTAGCAAGGTTTTGCCCCATTATCATTTTCGTTGACGAATAAGTCGATAGAAAACCACCTCCAATCTTGATGTTTATTGCATTTTTATTCACTTTTTGAATGGGTAAATTTTCACTCTACTAATTAGGTTTCATGTATTCACATGTGTCCAGCGATGTAGAGTCTTTACTCATTCATATTATCGTACATTTAATTAACACTCCCACCTTGTAGGCTTTAGAAATCTCATTTTTATTGAACCCTCTCTTAAGCCTCGTGGAGTCAGAATTACAGTTCACTCCCCCGAGTTGGCGAACTTTAGCAACTTGGAAAAAATCCTACTTTGAAGCGGGTAGAGAACCACGGGCACTCATACCCAAGCATACGTATAGGGCAACAGTCGAAGAGAAATGGATTCACAAGCCTTGATTAATGAGGCTATTAATAATGTATACCTGACTCGCGAGCGACTTAGTGCTGCTGAATCATACCGATACTATAAGAGTCGCGTAATGGCTTTGTTGCGTAAATCAATGGAACTAAATCAAGAACCAACGATCTGATCAGCAATGTTCACTCCTTCTCGTAGCTCTATGCCTAAACCTCTTTACAAAACAAACAATTGGAAGAATACAACTAATCACTCATTAACCGTGGCTCTCTGACGTTTTAGATTGATGAAGAAGCGATAAGTGGCTGGATGCAAAGTAAACAGAATAAGCGCGGGAGGCCACGTCGGTTCAGTGATTTAGCTAGCACGACAGCGCTGCAAGGATTTATCGACTCGATATTTAGGTTAGTCCATGTACCGTTAAGTTGTCCGCATTACACCTACATCAGTAGTAGAGTCAAGCAAGTTGAGGTCTCATTTAAGACTAAAACGAGAGGTGTGATACAGCACCTGGCCATTGATGCGACTGGCCTTAAGGTTTTTGGCGAAGATGAATGGAAAGTAAAAAACCACGGGACAGATGGCAAAAGTAGAGTCTGGCGAAAGCTGCATATTGCCGTGGATACAAGCACTCATGAAATTTTAGTAGCCGAGCTAAGTTTATCGACGGTTACAGATGGAGATGTACTCCCGAACTTACTGAAACAAACACGCCGAAGCATCTTTGAGCTGTCTGGTGATGGCGTTTGTGATACGAGAGCATGTCACGATGCGATTAAGATTAAGCGAGCTGTTGCGCTTATTCCTCCAAGAGAAGGGGGGAACGGGGTCATCCTCGAAATCTCGCCGTGGGTTGCCAGGAGTTATATGTCTCAAATAAGTATTGGAAAGAGCGGTATGGATAACACTGACGTTCACTACCAGAAACAGCGATGTATCGAGTTAAACAGTTACTAGGAGGACGATTGAGCTTAAGAAATTACAATGCGCAGGTGGGTGAGACTTACGCGATGATAAAAGCGTTGAACAAGCTTACTGGGTTAGGTATGCCTGAAACTTGTTGTATTGACTAAGAAACACACAAAACGGGGTAGTTCTATCTATAAATTTAATTACGCAACAAAGCCACCTTTACCTCTTCGTTGACTCGAAAAAATCAGCATTTCAAAAATGTCATGATTATTCATAACTTGTAACAAGGTTAAACATTGGTTATTCGTGTTAAATTTAATGTGATAAATGTCGCATTTCTTTACGTGGTTGTTTTGAAAAAAATAAAATTCAACATACTTTTCGGTCGGTTCTATTGTGTGCGTATTTGCATATTACGTTTTTTTAATTAAATAATGAAAATAATAATGAGCTTAATAAATAAAAAATTCCAAATAACTGAGTTAGATATAAAAAATTTCCAGCAAGATGGATTTGTTCTTCTAAAAGGTGTCTTTTCCCAAGAGTTTATTAGTACTGTAAAAAATAAAATCGATAATGATATTTCGGCACCAAGTGATAAATATCAATCAGGCTTTAGCCGTATTGCTTTTGACTTATTTGCAGGTGACGAAACGATTGCATCTTTAATGAATAACACTCATTTTAGAAAGGTAATGAATCAACTGTCTGGAAAAGAGCTGCTATATACACAAGGATTGGGGTTTGAGCTTAAGAAAAATGATAGCAAAGGTTTTCCTTGGCACATAGGAACACAAAGTTTTGGTTATCAACAAGCAGAAGATTTCGGTTGTACCATATGGACCCCACTTGTTCCTATTAATAATAATAATCAACAAGGTGGAATGGCTTATGTTCCTAAATCAAAGGTGTCTGGAGAGTTTTTGTACAACGATATCGATCCCGTTGTGTTTGAAATGACTCAGAGAAAAATCGAAACCAATTCAGAGCTCTCTCTAGAGGAATTCGTGCACCTGCGCGATGGGCCGCTAAATGATGCTGCAATGAAAAAGATTCTCGACTTCTTTGCAGTACAAGATGATTACGAACTGGGTGACGCATTGATCTTCGATAAGCATGTTATCCATCGAAGTGTGTTTTTGAAAGATGGTCCAATTGATGCTCGCGCGGCGTTTGTAATGCGTTTTGTATGTTCGGAATCTAAATATGATAAGAAGCGAGCGTTAAACCTAGAAATTCCAAGAGAGCACTTTAAATATGAAGGCCCAACTCGATTCCACTTAGATGTGTGTAAAGAAGATGGCGAGCTAATAAAGAGAAGTAGCTTATTCAACTGCGATATTGAAACAAGAATATTAGCCACTAATTAAAGGAAGGTGCCAGCCAAACTTTATTGGCTGGCAGTTTAATATAGATGAATACAATCATTTATTTACCCATTACTTTTCTCGCTTTTTTACAAGGCGGGTTTTCACTTCTTTCGCTTTACCTATATCAATCTGGAATTGATCAAGAAAGCATTTCGATGATGCTGCCTTTTATGGGTATTGGTGGGTTACTTGGGGGGATTTTTGGTGGCGTTTCCAGTGACCGTTCAAACCCTAAAAAAGTGCTTATGATAATGGCCACACCCTGGCTTTTTATCCCTGCGCTCATCTCTCAAAACAATATGCTTGTCCAAGTGTGTGCGATCTTTTTGATTGGCATGTCGTTGGCGGGGTGCCGCTCTGTGATCTTGTACATTATTACTTCTCAGAGGAATAAAGACCACATCAACCACTCTTTGTCGATCCGACGAATCATCATTAACTTATGCGTTGCTGTAGGCAGTGGCATGATGGGTTTTATCATTACTCAGTCCAACGATTTCTATGCTGTGTATTTGCTCTTTTTCGGCTTAGCAACGTTTGCTTCAATCGCAATTTACAAAGTTGACATGAATAAGTTGTATGTTCTGGATGTTGTTGAGAGCAGGAAGTCTAGAAGCCAATCACTATATTTTTTTTCCATCATTTCTATTACATTGTCGCTTATTTGCTTTAGCTTTATTCCTGTTTACTACACGATTTATATTGTGAGTGAAAAGCAATTTCCGACCGATATAGCTGGTTACATCTTCACTTTTAGTGGCGTCATTATTGTTCTATTTCAGGTTAAGCTTAGTACACTAACAAAGAATATAGATATCCATTATCGAGTGATAAGTGGTGTTCTGATCCTTTCTTTAGGCACATTCAGTGTGAAATATATCAGTGATTATGCTGGGTTGGCTTTATCTGTGAGTGCATGGACATTAGGAGAGATGTTGTTATTTGTTCCTGCTGTTCAATTTATATTGGAATATACAACGAGCAAGAAAGGCAAAACGATTTCCGTTTATCAATCTTTATTTTCTGTATCCGATTTTATTGCACCAATTTTAGGTGGTGCTGTTATTGCCTTTAGTTTCTCGTATATATGGGATATCTCTTTAGCGCTAGGTATCACTTCATCAGTGATCATATTAATAATAAAACAAAAGTGTGGAGTAAAAAAATGAAAGTTATCAGTATTAACACGGCGAAAAGACACAACGCATTGGCGGTAGAATTTTTAAAAGAAAGAAAAATTGTAGTTTGTGTTAAAGATGCTGAGTATGCCGAGTTAAGTGATGAGGTGCTGGACCACGCTTATAAGGTGATTACCTTTAGTTCCGAAGAAGGATTGATGAGTACGTTGGTGACACTAGAGTTCTTGAATGCTGATGATCGTGTTTTCTCGGCATCTGAAGATTTTATGTACTTAGCTGCGCAAATAAGAAAACACTTTGGTCTTGTGGGCATGACAGTGATTGAAACAGCCTACTTTAGGGACAAGTGTTTAATGAAAGAAAAAGCGTTGGCCGCTGGCGTAAATGTACCTCGATATGGGGCGTATCAATCAAACCTTACGTTCTCAGATATTACCCAACACGTTGGGTTGCCTTTTGTTCTAAAACCGAAGGATTCAGCAGGGGCATTTGGTGTGTATGTGATTAGAAGTCAGTACGATTATGATGATGTTATCAATACATCTAAGATTGGCTTGGGTTATGAGTACGAAGCGTTTGTTGAAGGGAAGTTGTACCATGTTGATTTATTGATTAGAAATGGCGAAGTTTGCTTCCAAGCTGCTTGTGAATACTCGTTCCCAAACCTTGATTTTCAATTCGGTAAGCCTTGCCTTTCTTTGGTTCTGGAAGAAGGCCATGAATTGTATGCCCAATTGACGAATTTCGCTGCGTATGCGGTGAAATCTCTTGGCTTAAAAAATGGCCCTTCTCATGTCGAAATCTTTGTAAAAGAGAGCGGTGAGTTGGTTTTCCTTGAAGCCGCTTGCCGTACACCGGGTGCGATTATGGTTCCTATCTATCAGGCGCAATTTGATATGAATATGATTGAGATGGCGCTGGATATTGAGTGTGGGTTGGATATTGCAGAGATAGTGAAAAACGACTCTTATTGCATGGGGGGCATTTTTCCTGCGAAGCAAGGTCGAATAAATAAGATCAATGAAGTCAATTTACAGTCTGAGTTTGAGCTTAACCTCGGCTGTCAGGTGGGAGACTGCTATGATGGTGTCGATAGCGTAAAAAACTTGTCGGGATCGATTGTAGTAAAAGGAAAGAGCTACTCAGAAGTGCTCGCTGATTTTGAGGTATTGAAAGTTCTTTCTCTCGTTGAATAACCAAGCTTTTCTTGCTTGAACTCGTATTAAGGAAGGGCACCGTGGTGCTAATGCCGACCAGTTAAGAAATTTGTGGGATCATTTGACCGATCCTCAAAAGGCTTCAAAATTCGATATTAGGAAACTAATATCGGATTTTTTTATGTCTTTAGAAAGCCAACTTGCGAATACTTTTCGAGTATGTACACCTCAAGGTGGAATAATCTCTCCAACATTGATGTTAATGACTCTCACGGGAATACAATCTACAGCCCTGAAAAAGGGTGCTAGGGCTAACTTTATCGGTTACGCGGATGATTTCTTGGTTACTTGCTCTTCAAAGGAAGTGCTAGTGAACGACATCAAACCGTTGATTGCTGACTTTCTAGGCTTCAATCACAGGAAGTACAAAGGGAAATTACTCATCAAACCGAGCAAATCCAACATGTTGTTATTCTTGAGAAATCTACGAAAACTCATTAAGAAGCATGCAACCATTCCTATTAACGATCTTATCAAGTTGATAAAACCAAAACTCAGGGGATGGGCGAATTACGATCGCCATTATGTTGCTAAACAAATATTCGGGTATATCAGCCACAAACTATTCCAAGCTCTATGGCACTGGGCAGTTAGACATCATCCAACCAAGTCCAAAGACTGGGTTGTTCATAAGTACTTCCTCAACCGTAAAGGCCAGTGGCAATTTCACGGATGGCAGAAAAACATGAACATGGACTGTCACTTCAATCTGTTCCAAATAGCGAAAGTGCCCATGGAACGACACGTGAAAATTAGGAGTGCAGCGACCCCTTTTGACCCTCAACACCAAGAATACTTGGCGAAGAGAAACCCCAAAAGGCTATCTCGTAACTCTTAGAAAGGGCTTGTCCTGGCTGCGTTATAAGTTGCTGGGTATCAATGATGCCTTAGTGGAGGCTTGAGCGGTATGCAGTGAAAGTTGCACGTACGGTTCTTAGAGGGGCGGCACTTGGCAACAAGTGTCGTCTACTCGACAAAACATTCAGAGACTGAATTCTTACCCATACATGTACACTATGTCTTTCGAAGGGTTGACCTGAGTGTGGCAATTTTGCTACGTTGAATTTTAGCCGTTCTACAAATATGTAGACTTCCGATGCAATGTTATGCGAACTTATGTTGCAAGCATCACATATAAAAAGCCGCTCTTAATGAGCGGCTTTTTGCTATCTGAAGTTTAATTTTATCTTGTTTATGACTAGAGGTGCGAAAATATCAGTTTTTGAGGAAACGGTTATAAACAAACAGCAACACAAATGCGCCAAGCGTTGCGGTTATAATACTACCGATGTTAATGCCGTCAGCACTGCCGAGGCCGATGAAGCTCCCTAAGAAACCACCAACAAAGGCACCAGCAATACCTAGAACCATGGTGGCGATCCATCCACCACCATCGTTGCCCGGCATTAGCCACTTGGCTAGCGCCCCTGCAATCAACCCAAGAATAATCCAAGATATAAACCCCATAACTTCTCCTTACTCATTATTGTGTTAGGTACATGTCGTCACACATCCATGGTTAAGTTTAAATCATAGACCATGCATCAAAACTCAATTTAACTAACTGATCACCATTGCGATGTAACCTAATATCAGGACTAAAACTGAAGTTAATGCGTATGGCACGGGGTAGCCAATAGCTGGCATATCACTGTGGCTTGCATCTTGGGCTCCTTTCATTGCTGGGGTACTGTTTCTCCCTCCGGCACAGGCACCCGCTAAAATAGCAGGGTTCATCTTGCGGAAGTACAATCCATATAACCAAGCTAGCAGAGGTGGTACCAGTGCTGCAGTAACGCCTAGTAACGCTATCTTGATGACAATGATGCCTTGGAAAGACGCCAATATTTTGGGGCCGACCGTTGCGGCTAATACAGCAACAAACAGGTTTAGACCAATGTCTTGTAGAAAGCTTCTTGCCCCTTCACTCATGGGGCCGCCAAAGCTAGGGTTACGAGTTCGTAGGAATGAGAAAACGATCCCGGTTAACATACAACCAGCTGATGTGCCTAGGGCAAAAGGGATACCTGCAACGGTGACACTCAAATGTCCAAAGACATAACCAATCAACAGAGAAAGGGAGAGGTAGAAGGTTTCGGTGACCGTACTCTCTACAATTGGAACGCTATTGAGTTTGGATGCGGTTTGCTCTACGCACCATTGGCAGCCTGCAATACGCACAACATCGCCCACTTCGACCTTAGTTTGTGGGAGTAAAGGTTGCTGGTGACCTTGTCTGAAAACTGCTTTGAAGTAGACACCAAAGCCGATCTCCGCATGCAATTGCGCCATGGTTTTCCCTGCATACTCGGATTTACCAACGTGAATATCAGCCACTTCAATGTCGACATTTCTAGCTCGTGGATCATCGACTTCATTTCCGATATCAGCTTCACCTTCCGCAATCAAGATGCGATATTCTCCGCGAATGCCAATAACATCATTTAACTCAAGCGTTGGGTTATCGGAAGCATCAATGACTTGCTCACCTCGAACCACTTTAAGCACGGCCGCATCAGGGAATTTCTGATACAACTCTTGCACTGAACGGCCAACTAACTCTTGGTGTGTGACTTTATAGGCACGAACATCAATCGGTAGGACGCCCACGTCTGAAAAACCAAAGGTGCTTGGGAGTTTCTCGTTGTCATCGCCAGTTGAGAATTCCGCCTCTGCCTCTTTACCTGCTTTGACGGGGTCAATTCCAAAGAGAGAAGGGAGGTACTTAATGAACAAGATGATGAGGACGGTCGACAGGACATAGCTTATCGCGTAGCCCGCCGCGATATTGGCACTAACATGATCAATGCTCATCCCTTCAGGTGGAGTAAATGCGCCTGAGCTAATTGCTGACTGCGCTACGCCCATCACTGCTGTCACTGTGTAACTGCCAGAAATGATGCCCGCGGCATAGCCGGGCTCAAGGCCCATTAGCTTGGCGCCGATGACAACAATCGCAAAATTGCTGAACACGACAATTAAACCAATGACGACGAAGTCGACCCCCCCTCTGGCGAGGCCGGAGAAAAATTGCGGCCCCACTTTCATCCCAATTGCGTACATGAACATCATTAAGAAGATATCAGAGACCAGACCCGGCTCTTCAATTTTTAGCCCATAAACCGAAAAGGAGGTCAGTGCTAAAGCAACACCAACAACTAAAGTACCAGCGGTTGTTCCTAGGCTCACTCCCTTGAATGTGAGTCGACCAAGCGGGTAACCAATTGCGAGTGATAGAAAGAGAAATACAAACGGATTTTCTGACAAGTAACTAAATAGAAAGGACATAATGTCACCTGCTAACTTGTTGATATAAGGGCAAGGAACCATGAAGGCTCCTTGCTTTAAGTGAGATGGGACAATTAACCGTGATTAAAGTTACTCGACTCGTCAGCGTCGCTGCCATTGACGACAGGATGCTTATCGAAGAAGTCCACGCAGTGTTGTAAATCGGAAATCAAAAGATCCGCCATGTCTCGGCTAAATCCATGTCGAACCAAAATACGCATGATCACTAGATCTTCGCGTTCGGCAGGCATTGCATAAGCCGCAATTTGCCAGCCACGAGATCGAATGCGATCAGAAAGATCATAGAGATTGAAGCCTGGGTTTGCGCCATCTTTTATTGACCAACTCAGTGCAGGGATACCACCATGTCCATCATAGATGATGTGGAACATACCCATTTTTTCGACTTCTTTGGCAAGGTAACGAGCGGTGTCATAACAAGCATCATGGATCTTACGATAGCCCTCTTTGCCAAGACGCAAGAAGTTATAATATTGAGCAACGATTTGACCACCAGGGCGAGAAAAATTGAGTGCAAAGGTGGGCATGTTTCCACCGAGGTAGTTGACGTTAAAGATTAAGTCTTCATGTAGAGCATCGGCATCTCGCCAAACAACCCAACCAACGCCAAGTGGGGAAAGGCCAAACTTATGGCCAGAGGCATTGATGGACTTTACTCTTGGTAAACGGAAATCCCACACTAAATCTGGATCGCAGAATGGGGCAAGAAAGGCACCACTCGCACCATCAACGTGAATCGGAATATCTAGCCCGGTTTCTTCTTGTAGTTTATCTAACGCTTCGTGTACCGCTTGTACTGGCTCATATTGGCAAGTAAAGGTCACGCCTAACGTTGGGACAACACCAATCGTATTTTCGTCACAACGTTTGATTACTTCCTCTGGGGTCATGATCAGGCGGTCGCCTTGCATTGGGATTTCGCGAAGTTCAATGTCCCAGTAACGGGCAAATTTATGCCAACAAACCTGAACCGGGCCGCAGATAAGGTTAGGGCGGTCAGTTGGCTTGCCTTGCTTCTTCATTTTTTCACGCCATGCCCATTTAAGCGCCATACCGCCAAGCATTGCTGCTTCACTTGAGCCTGTTGTTGAGCACCCCATTGGATTCTCAGCGTTAGGTGCATGCCAAAGATCTGCGAGCATGTGTACACATCGAGATTCGATTTCGGCCGTTTGTGGGTATTCATCTTTATCGATCATGTTTTTGTCGATGCATTCATCCATTAATTTATGGACTTCGTCTTCGACCCATGTTTGACAGAATGTCGCAAGATTCTGACGCGAATTACCATCCAGCATTAATTCATCATGCACGACTTGGTAAGCATGATCGGGTGCATGCTCTTGCTCTGGAATTCGATACTTGGGCATAACAACAGAAAGATCTTTGGAAGAATAAACATCATCTAAGAGTGAACCACGGACAGTCGATTTTTTATGAAGAGGCATGGTAAATCCTTTATCTTATTGAATTTATGTTACTTATTACCATTGGTATATCAGTAAATAACAATGTGGGCAGCTAAGTGAACATAGCAGGATTTTATAAAAATCCCGCCTAAATAAGCGTGTTGTTGCTTATTTCACGTTGTTTTATCTTTTTTTGTGCACGGTAAAACAAATATTTCAAAGTACACTGTGTGGTGAAAAAACGGAGTTGCCATGATGAGTTTTATATGCCGTTGATGCTTATTTTTTCGTATTTTAAGTTTGGATATATAATTTCGTTCACTGATTATAATTTGGTCATTTTACGATGTTGAATTTTTAATCCTCTTAATTCGCAGGCAGCACAACAGCTGATGCTTCTTCCTCTGAATCTTCCTTGTCTTCGACTTGTTCAGCTACCCAATCAATTGTCTTTGTTAGATAAAGTTTATTGGTTTCGGTATCACACCAACTCTTCGATAATCCTCTTCGATTAAACTCACTGCCAATGGCCGCCAGTGTTTGATTGCTCGAGCGCCCGTAATACAGGGTGTCGCACAGCTGCAGGTTCGACATCGATTGTGGGTATGTATTAACCGACGAGGAGTTCATGCTTAGTGCTTTGGATTGATTGTGCGTGCAGCCTGTAAGGCTCAAGAAAAAGATCAATGCTAAGGTTTTCTTCATCATATCTCTGAACAGTTACCAATGGTTGGCGGGGATTATCAGCATGATTAAGCCATTGATTTGTCAATTTTTCGCCAAGTACCTGCGCAGCATGACTTTGCTCGCAATTAGAAAGCAATATCGAGCGATCTAATTCAACGACCAAAAAACGTATTAACGGCCAAATGCGCAATTTTGTACAAAAGCTGAAAGAGCCTATAGAGTAGACTGATAAGTCGCTCGATAATTAACAGGCTTGGGAATTGTTATGGAGAACAAGAAACGCTCTAAAGAAAAGGCCGAATATAAGATCACAGAAGAACTCGGTGGCCTTGAAATTCTTAATGCTGAATATGAAAAGCAGAACTTTTCACGCCATAGCCACGAGGGCTACACACTTGGTGTTATCGAGCAGGGCGCTCAACGTTTCTATCGAACTGGTGGGCATCATGTCGCACCTCAAGATGCCATCATTCTGGTGAACGCTGATGAAGTGCATAGCGGACACTCTGCCACTGAAGGTGGTTGGGCGTATCGTGCGATGTATCCACTTCCAGAACAACTCGCCAAAATCACTCAAGAGCTTAACCTACCCAATTACGGGGCACCTTATTTCCCAAGAGCGGTGGTTGAAGACCCTGAACTCGCTAATCAATTAAGATTGGTGTTCAACGCGATTGATGAATCAGACAATCGCCTGCTACGCGAAACCTTGATGTACGGAATGTTGGTTAAGCTGATTAGTCGACATGGGAAATCAAGCCTTAAGCCACAACTGGATGGAAAAACTCAGCGTCAACTTGTTCTGGTGAAAGAGTTTTTGGATGATTTTCCGCAAGCCGATGTCTCTTTGGAAGAGTTATCTAAATTGGCAGCCTTAAGTCCATTTCATTTAGTTCGTTCATTTCAGAAAGAGTTTGGTCTTCCTCCTCATGCTTATCAGATCCAGTCTCGTTTGAGGCTTTCTCGCAAGCTGTTGAAGCAAGGACATACGATTTCTGATACTGCTCAAGAGTGTGGTTTTCATGACCAAAGCCATTTTCATCGACACTTTAAAAAAGCCAATGGCTACACGCCGGGGCAATACATCAAAATGCTCTAAATCGGACTCATTAATTCGGTCGCGAAATCGAGCAAGTTTGTACAATCGAACCCATTCAGGTGTTTTTACATTGAATAGCCAATGTGAAGAGAGAAAAGAATCATATGGATAATCAAAAAATGGATAGGCGCACTCAGTTATGGAAGGGCGTTTTAGCTGGAATGCCGCTGAGTATCGCCGTGATCCCGTGGGGGATTCTGGCGGGCTCATACGCGATAGACGCCGGATTGAATCAACTGCAAGCACAAGCGATGTCAGCGATTCTGTTCGCAGGCTCAGCGCAACTGGTCGCTGCGGGTATGTTCAAAGCGGGCATTGGCCTTGGCACTATGTTGCTGACCACGCTGTTCATCACCTCAAGGCATTTTTTATATAGTGTATCGATGCGCGACAAAATCAGTCACCTTCCGGCTCGCTGGCGTCTATTACTCGGTTTTTGGCTTACCGACGAACTGTTTGCGATATGCAGTGGGCAATCTCAACAAGAATTTAATCGTTGGTACGCGGCGGGTGTAGGAGGCGGTTTTTATCTGGTTTGGAATATCGCGAGCTTCGTTGGCATAGTCGCAGGAAGCCAAATCCCGTCACTCAATGAAATCGGTCTCGACTTCGCGGTCGCCGCGACCTTTATCGCGTTGGTATTCCCGTTAATCAGAACTTTGCCTGTAGTTGTATGTGTGGTGGTTTCACTGGTTACATCGGTTGCTATGTCGGTCAACAACGTTGAAGGTGGACTCATGATTGCAGCGATTGCTGGCATGCTAGCAGGTTTTTTCAGTGAGTCGTTTCAAGAGCGAAACAATGGCAATAAGCCAGTAGTGGAAGGGAAATAGAGATGATTTGGTTAACGATATTACTCATGGCTGCGATTGTGTTCTTTAGCCGATATCTGTTCCTTGAGCCTGCAATCCCACTTCGACTAAACCAAACAGCGCGACGCTTGCTACGTTACTCAAGCCCTGCGGTTCTGACTGCGATTTGGGGACCAATTGTTTTCGCACCAGAACAAACATTTTGGCCAAGCCTAGAGAATCCTTACTTGATTGGCGCGATGGTGACAGGCCTGTTGATATGGAAAACGGGAAATGTGCTATTAACGATCGGCGTCAGCATGGCGGTGTTCTTGTTCTACAATCTTGTCGCGGTTGAATATCTTTTTTCTTGATTACTAATATAGGTTTATTCCTTCCTCATAATTTAAGGGCTGTATAAATATGATTACTTGTTATGTTCGATATGTGATTGATCCTAAAAAGATAAAGGAGTTCGAGACCTACGCAAAAATGTGGATTCCGTTGGTGGCTAAGTTTGGCGGTCAACACAATGGGTACTTCTTGCCATCAGAGGGCGCGAACAATATCGCGTTGGCATTGTTCTCTTTTGATAGCTTGGCGGCTTATGAAGACTACCGAACTCAGTCGTTGAACGATGCTGAGTGTATTAAGGCCTTTGAATATGCCGATGAAGTCGATTGTATTGTCAGCTATGAGCGTAGCTTCTTTAGACCTGTTTTTGACTGATTGACCTTGCAACGCATGGCGCGGTGACTTCTAATGTATTGATTCACCATCTGTGTATTTAGGTTTTGGTAAGGAGTTAATTTGGCTAAGAAATATTATGTGGTTTGGAAAGGTCGCACACCGGGTATTTTTACCACTTGGAACGAGTGTAAAGCTCAGGTCGATGGCTTTGCAGGCGCGAGATATAAATCGTTTCCAACACTAGGCGAAGCAGAGTTTGCTTTCGGTGGTAAAGCGTCTTCTGCATCTCAGTCGAGTTCAGGTGCTAAGCCTGCATTTGCGAAGCCACGTACAGCCAGTAAAGCGAAGGTTCCGCCTCTTTCTCAGCAGCAAATTACGGATATGCCTTTTGACATCAAGATCTTTACTGATGGCGCCTGTGAGCCAAACCCTGGTGAAGCAGGGACGGGGTTAGCGGTCTACTTGAGGAATGAGCTAACCGAGTTGTGGTATGGCTTGTATCAACCTATGGGCACGAATAATACTGCTGAGCTGCAAGGTTTAAAGCAAGCCTTCATCCTCGCGCAAGAAAAGCTGCAAGCCGGTTTGTCTGTGGCGATTTATTGTGACTCGAAATACTCGATAGACTGTATTACTAAGTGGGCATCAGGTTGGGAGAAAAAGGGTTGGACGAAGTCGGGTGGCGAGATCAAAAACCTCGATATCATCAAGCCTGCTTATGCGCTTTACCAAGAACTCGCTTCTCAAATTACCATCTACCATGTGAACGGACACGTTGGGATTGAAGGCAACGAATTGGCCGATAGAATGTCTATTGTGGCGATTTCATCGAAAGAGCAACAACTCGCTCAATATCGTGACATCGAAGATATTGAGTCTATTTTGGCATTGCGAGCAGGCTAGCTAGGCTTCTTAATGAAAAGCTAATGAAAGTCACTGAAAGCATAAGTCTCCATCATTGGGCAGTGCTAAGTTGAGCGTTACATTTCAAATTGGTGTAGCGCTCTTTTGATCTTGTTGTGCTCAGTTTTCTTATGGTGCTTTGTTCTTGTGATGCTTAGCTGCCTGAGTTAATCCTTATTGAGCTGGGTTCTCTATCCAGCGAGATAATTGTTGAGCTTGTTTTATCGAATTAAAACTGTCTTTCACTCTCTGACGTGCCTCCAATCCCATTGACGCTTTATCATTACTGCTCAACTGCGCAAAACGCTCAATCGCTTCTCTTAATTCCTCAACGTTCTTTTCGCTAACCACAAAACCTGTTTCAGGTGAGACGATCTCTTTGCATCCCATGATGTTGGTTGTGATGACAGGCGTACCAACGGCCATCGCTTCTTTTAAAACCAGTGGCCCGGTATCCACACATCCTGTTTCGGAAAAGCAGAAGGGCGCGATTAGGCTCTCATAGTTCGACAGTTTCTCTTTCACCCATTCGTGAGATTTGGCACCAAGAAAGGTCACGTTTCGAGTGAGCCCTTGCTCTTTGACCTGCAATTTTAATTGTTGCTCTAAATCGCCAGTACCGATGATATCGAGATGAATGTCGAGAGGTTCGGCAATCGGCGCTAGTGCATCAATAAGATGGTGGATGCCTTTTTGCTCCACTAATCGGCCAAGAAAAACAAAGCGAAGTTGCTTGGTTTCGGTTTTTGGGTTGAGTTGGAATTGTTTGGTATTAACTCCGCAGTGCAGGAGCTTAATGTTTCCTTTCGCCATGGTGTTGAAGTCAGCGAGCATGTCTTTACATACTGCAACCACAAAATCACTCGATGAAATCTTGTGTTCAATATCATAAGCAAACTCGTAAACATCATGGCCGTGAGCAACGAACGAACAGGTGATATTCAGCAGTTTTGCCGCGACGATAGCGTGAGCTGCGGTGTGCTGACAGAAATGCGCATGAACGTGTTCGACGTCGTTTTCCGCGAGTTGCAGCGCTAATTTAAAGCCATAAGCGAACAGTGACTTCTTGGGCATGCTGGTTTGCTTAGAAATAAATGAGGCAGCCTTGATTAACCCTATCCAATTAATGTGGGTGACTTTACTCATCCGAACATCTTTACCTATCTCGACAATGTCGTAGTCGAACTGTTTTTCGCTGTTTTCAATTTTGAACGTCATTACACAAACATCGTGCCCACAGGCTTTCACAGAGTCGACTTCTGTTTGAATGAAGGTCTCACTGAGTACAGGGTAGGTTGGCGCCACAAATGCTACTTTCTTCATTCTTTGCTCCTCAAATCCATCTGATTAAAGCTATCAAGCCAAGGTAATAACCAATAAAGCAAGATACGAACCAAGATCAAATCGTAGCTTTGGCGGGCATTTCAATGGTTTCCTGAAGATTACCCACCCAGAAGTAGTCCGTTTTCTCAAATTGAAAATCAAATTGAGGTTGTAGGTTTTTTGACCGGTTGTGTTTTGTCGTCATTTTGGGAATGGGTACGTAGGGGACTGATCTAGAAGTGATTTTATCGCAAGGTGCTCTCGGCATAGAACATGCAACGTTAGCCATATAACGTATAAATCTGAGGGCGTCATTATGGCTAAAGTAAGTGTTGTTATTCCTACTTACAATTGTCTGGATTACCTGCCTAAGGCAATTGGTAGCGTGCTTAAGCAGACTCATCAAGACATAGAATTAATCATTATCGATGATAATAGTAATGATGGTACGTCGACTTACCTGGCGTCAATCCATGATGATCGTATCGTCAAGTTATCAACCTTGGGTGTCGGGGCTCCTCAAGCAAGAAACCTTGGTATCGAAAAGGCGACGGGTGAATTTATTGCGTTTTTAGATGCTGACGACTTTTGGTTTCCCGAAAAAGTCGAACGCCAGTTTGAATTTCATCAACGATATCCTGATCTTGCGATGAGTTTTACCAATTACGAGCACCTTACGGAAGACTACCAAGTGATAGTCGATTGCTTTAGTTATTGGTCGCAGTTTCAAGATCAAGACGAGTTGTTCATCAATATCGAGAACCCGCTAGAGTTCATTATTGAAAACAATGTGATTGGGACATCGACGGTCATGGTGAGAGCGGATGTGTTTTCTCAAACAGGCAGTTTCAATGCTGATATTAAGTATGGGGAAGATTGGGAGCTGTGGCTTCGAATGAGTGAAAACCATCAGATTGGTGCGTTGAACTCCGTGCAGGTTGGTTACTTGATGAGAGCGAGTTCCGTTACCCAAACTGAAAATCTTAAATTGAGAAATTTGCAGTCGATAGAGACCATTCTTCAACATTACCAAGATTATAGTCAACGATGGAATCTACCCTCTTCAAGTTTCAAAATAGCAAAGGCGAGAATACTGGAAGGCTACGCTGACTATTATCGAGGCTTACAAATAAACCGACTGGCCATCTCATACAGTATTCGTTCGTTGGTTTTGGCTCCGCAAAAACGAACGTTCCGACATCTACTTGGGGACTTTAAGAGTTTCCTAATGCCTGCATTGTAAGGAATAGGTGTCTGCTATGGGGTCACTAAAACAGTCCGCCTATTACGCCATTGGCATTGTGATGATGAAAGGGATATCACTCGTGATGGTCCCCTATATCACCCATAAGATGACGTTGGTTGAATACGGTTCTTTAGAAGCCATTGTCTTGTTGGCTGATATCGGGACGATCCTATTTAGCTTTGGGATTGTTGAGGCTATGTATCGATATGTTGGCGTCGCTGAGGGGGAAGAAAAGAGGAAATTGGTTTCTAACTGTTTCACATTGAGTGTCTTAGTGTGTGTGTTAGGGGGGAGCTTAATTGCACTTAGCATGCCGCTACTGTTATTGATGCTGCCCGTCGAGTTCCAACCCTATCAAATCCTACTTCTGTTGATACCGACCATGCTCGATGGTGCGATTTCTATCCCGTTAACACTGATGCGAATGAATGCGATGGCAAAACGTTTTTGCATGCTTAATGTCTTGAAGGCGAGTGTGCAAGCTGCAATGACGTTTGTGCTGCTTGAAGCGGGTTATGGCATCGATGGTGTACTAATATCTTCCGCTGTTTCGAGTGTGCTGCTGATGCTGTGTTTACTGCGTTATCAATGGCAGGAGATGGGCTCAATTGGCAGCCTCAAGTACTCCGCTAAGATCCTAAAATTTGGATTGCCCACGTTAGTCGGTGGTGCTTCGATTTACATGATTACAGGGCTAGACCGTTGGGTGATGGCGAGTTTCGTCGGCGTTGAAGAGCTTGCGATTTATGCGGTCAGCGGTAAGTTTGCGTTGATTCTAGGCTTACTGTTGCAGCCTTATGCACTTTGGTGGTTTCCGAACCGAGTAGCTATGCTTCAGCAGCTTGGCGGTAGTAAAATTTGTGCAGATAGAGCCTTAGTCGGCGTTAACCTTGCCATCGTGTTAGGGATCCTGATGATTCTAACCGTTCCTGGTTTCATCTCATTAATTTTGCCTAGCAGCTATCACTATGCTGGTACTCTCGTCGTGGCCTTGCTTGTGATTGGTGTTATCAAAAGCGCAGGCGATTACCTCAATTTAGGCTGCTTTAGTGGCGATTCAAGTCAATCACAAATGTGGATTCAAGGTGGCTGTGCGATCTTGGCTGCGATTGGCTACTTTGTTGTGGCACCGATTTATGGAGTGTGGGGTGTGGTGGTGGTGCTTTGTGGTACTTATATCGTGAGGCTGTCACTGCTCTATATCGTGAGCCAAAAGATGGAATATTTACCTTATGATCACCGTAAATGGATAGTCGCGGTGAGTATCGGTCTATTTGCGATTGTCAGTGATAGGGTTCTTGGTTGGGTGCTGGTTGATGTGCATGATTTTGTTTTAGGCAGTTTTGTGGCGATAGTGACGTTAGTTGCCTTCATTCGATACTCTATTATCCCTGTACCACAGCCGCTACTCGATAAGTTTATGTTAGGTAAGCATTCGCATGTGAGTTGAATTCATGTCATCCCAAGTACAGCGGGTAATCGGCACTTAGCTACATAATTATCTTCAACAATAAAAACACTGTTCATAACGACTCGAATTAGATAGTATTTATAAATTCAGTGAATACTAACCATGGAAAGATTTATGAATAAGTGGATGCTGCTCTTGTCTCTGTTTTCAGCTGCCTCATACAGCGCCTCTGATTTTTCAAGTAAGGGTATTACTGCTCCCGACTTCAATTCACAGGATTTCAAGCCGCCAGAAGTTTCTCAACAGGAACAACACAACATCGTTTGTGAAAGCGTAGTCTGCAATTCAACATCTGTACGTCAGCCCGTTCCTGTTGTTGGTGAAGTGCCCGATAGAGAGCTTAACCAAACCATAGAGACTCTTGCGAGTGCCATTTATATAGTGGGTGAAATGGGGATTGCAGAAAACTTAGCGACACCAGAGTACGAGAAATTTTTTGAGAATTAGTTGAAAGGATACGACAGTAGGATTGGTACTGGTTTTAATAGCTGCTATAAAAGGTCATATCTCATTTAATGATACGATAACCTTGGCATATTGAGACTAGGAAATACCAATGGAAATATGGAAGTTGCTACTGTTTATCCCGGCTTGCTTTGCGCTCAACATGACACCGGGCCCAAACAATTTGTTATCAATGAACAACGCCCGTTGTTACGGATTTCAGGCCGCCTTTGTCGCTGGCTTAGGAAGAATCCTCGCTTTTTCTGGCATGATTGCTTTGGCTGCATCCGGTTTAGCTGTTGTGCTTTATACCTCTGAAACTCTGTTTTTCCTTATCAAGCTATTTGGCGCGATGTATCTGTTGTGGATCGCGTTCAATCTTTGGCGCTCACAAGCCAGTCCGGTCGCGGATATTGAACGAAATAAGAACTGGTTTGGTCTTGTTAAACAAGAGTTCGCAATGGCTGCTGGCAACCCCAAAGCGATACTTATCTTCACTGCATTCCTACCTCAATTTGTCGATGTTTCAGCGAACGTAAATACTCAATTCTTTGTTTTAGGCAGCACGTTCCTTGTATTAGAAATGCTCGCGATTTCCATCTATGCAGCCTTTGGTTTATATCTACGAAATTGGTTTTCAAAACCTCAAATGGCCAAGCGTTTCAACAAAGCGTGCTCGGTTTTTCTTGCTCTATCCGGTGCTAATCTGTTGGTGAGTCGACAGTAGTTCTCATTTTGCTTGTCTAGTTTATCGTTAATCTTTTAAGGTCTATCTATGAATATTGTCTGTGCGGAAAAACAGGAATTGGCTGAAATTTACCAGCTTGAACATGCTTTGTTTGGTGACCATGCCTATCCGCAATTTTTTATTCGTCAGGCATTTGATTGCTGGGGAAAAGGCTTATTAGTTGCTAAGCAAGACTCAAAGATTGCGGGCTATGCCTTAACGACAACCACGGACAAGCATAATGAGTTTTGGGTCTTATCATTAGCGGTAGATCCGAACTATCGTGGTATGGGATTTGGCCGGAAACTGATGCAACAGGCTGTTGAGCAACTGCCCCGAGACGCTAGGCTTTTACTCACTGTAGACCCAAATAACACATCCGCTTGCGCGCTCTACGCGTCGGTGGGATTTTCTACGATCAAACAAGAAGAAAACTACTTTGGTGATGATGAGCCGAGGTTAGTGATGCAGCTCATCATCTAGATTGTTGACAACGGTTTTTAATCAAAGGCGCTTAACTAAATTAAAGGCATACACATCAAAGACAGTCTCGTAGCTCTAGGTCAGCATCACGATACCGTGCATTAACACGACACTAGAGGTGAGCCGAGTTCTCATATCAAAGTAGCCATCTGGGCCTTGGCTCTGATTCTCTTCTCTCATTGACCTTTCAGCTCGCCAAACCGCAATGTAGCCAATGATGAGAATTAGGGTAGTGAGAAACTCTTTTTGCTCTCCAAGCAACACTGTCAACCATGCGACGAGCACTATCGCATTACTTAGCAGCAGCGCTTTGTTGCTTGATTGGCTTTCAAAGTTCTCGATGCCGTTTGCCCACAAGATCCCTGAAATAAAGCTTAAAATCGCCACACTGTAGGTGATGAAGAGCGTTTCACCGCTTATCCCCATAAATTGGCTGTCGGTGAGCGAAAGGAGGAGACCGAATAAAAACGGAATTAAACCCATATAACCGAGTTTGGCCATGGTGTTACGTGTTTGAGTTGTCCCCATGTAATCTGACTTCATAACTGCTGCTCGATAGCGGTTTTAAGGGTAGTACTGGTTGGCGATGTAGAACTCGGGAAGGTTGCGACCACTTTACCTTCTTTGCTGATCAAGAACTTATAGAAATTCCATTTAGGTTTGACGCCTGCTTGTTGTTGGATTTCGGCAAAGACTGGGTTTGCTTCTGGCCCAGAGATTGATGCACGCGCCATCATCGGAAAGGTGACGCCATAATCTAAGTAGCAGATTTTAGCGGATTGCTCCTCGCTACCTCTGTCTTGGCGAAAATCATTACTTGGGAAACCAACAACCGTGAAGCCTTGGTCTTTATAGGTTTGATGGAGCTGCTCTAGTTGTTCGAACTGAGGAGTGAAACCACATTGGCTTGCTGTATTCACGATCAATAAAGCCTTACCTTGAAACTCTTCACACAGTTCAATCTCTTCGTTTGAATTTAACAGCCTTTGTTTTCCGTTGAGTATCTCTGGGCAGCTAGCTGAAAAAGCGAATGAACTCGTGAGGCTCACGATTAGGGCGGTGGAGCGCAGCAGTGAATGTTCCATAGGTGTGCCTCATTTTAGTTGGCGTAACTGTTACTACTGTTGAACGGCTTGAAATGATCACTTTCAAGACCAGAATAGTGTCAGTTATCGCTTAGCAAATAAGGATCTACTAGACGCATGATATTCACTTTCGCACCAAGGCGAGCTGCTAACAGATACATGCCACCAATTTTTCGGTGCAGGAACAGCGCATCGGCTGGTGGTGTGTGCCAATACTCTTGTTCCATGCTCAATATGGTGCCTGCTTCACGAAGCCTTTGTGCCAAACCACTGGCTCTAAAGTCGTAGTCTTCGTCAACCAACATCGGCTCACAGGCCATCTTTACGAGGTTTAAAATAGCTTGACGTTGATCGGGAAGAATCGTCTCGCTGAAGAATCCAATTTGCTCTAACGCTTGATTGAGCCCTTGCTCATTGTTATTAATCACTGACGAAAAGGCTAAGCGGTAACCTTCGCTGAAGCGGTCACTGTATTCACGTGTTGCTCCGAAATCTAACAAGCCAATTTGTCGGGTGTTTTCAACGTAAAGGTAGTTAGCGAAATTGGGATCGGTTTGCACCATCTTAAAATCGAACAACTCTCTGAATAGAAGCTCAAGCAAGCTGTGCATCACAAAGTCACGGGTGTCTTGGTCGTAACTTTCTATCTGTTCTATAGAGACGCCTTCGATGAAGTCCATGGCGAGCACGGATTCTGAAGAGACTTGCGGATGAATCTTAGGTACGACGAAGTGAGAGTGCTCTTTTAATGCATTGTGATAACGAGTTGCATAGCCAGCCTCTCGAGCGTAGTCCGCTTCATCATGGAGCTGTTTTTTTGCCTCTTCTAACAAGCCTTTGTAGTCGACCGAGTTTGGTATCAAGCCAACAATGTTGAGCAGTGTGCCGACGTTGTCTACATCACTGTCGATGCTTTTTCTAATGCCTGGGTATTGGACTTTGACGGCGAGTTTGTCCCCGGCATCGCTATAGGCTTGGTGAACTTGTCCGATAGACGCACTGGCAATCGGTTTAAAGCTAAAGGAAAGGAATTCGGTTTTCCACTGGTGCCCAAGCGAGCTCTCTAAGACTTGATTGAGCTGCTTTGTTGGCAGTGGGTCAGCGTCGGAGCGCAGGCGAGAAAGAATGTCGGCTAATTCTGGCTCTAGAACATCGCCCGCATCCATTGATAGCATCTGCCCCAGTTTCATCGCAGCGCCACGTAGGTGCGCCAGTTGATCGGTCAGGCGAGCAATGTTCTGTGGCGTTAACAGTAAGTCTTTTGCTTTGGGTCTGTTGCCTTGTGCAAGCTGCTTGGTGCCTTCCGTTAGCACGTTGCCCGCGACCCTTGTCGCCAATGAGGCAAACTTACTGAATCTAGAAATTCGATGTGTGGGAAGGTTTCTCTCTTTTGCCGACATAAAGGTTCTCACTTAGTTATCAAGACTCACTACAAAGTTCTGCCAATCATTACACAACCGAACGTTTTGTTGTGGTAACTTGTCTCGCGAAACAGTAAACAGAATTAAAAGGACAAAGCATGAGATTTATTTGGTTGAAAGTGGCCGTTACGGTATTGGTGTTCGCAGCTCTGTTTGGCATCGTTTACTACAAAGTCGCCAGCGGCATGTCTTAACTCAATCCTATTTAATGCAGCTGTTTCCGTTGCAGCGTGATTTTCCAGTTAGCCAGAAAGAGACTTTATATCGGTTCTTGGCAAATCGTAAATAACACCAATCTGCGATTGGCTTAAATATCGCCCAACGCAATGGAGCATATAGCCAACCTTTTCCTACTAAGCGCCACGCTTGGTAGGTCACGTCTAAACCTAACAGCACTTTGCCGTTCTCATCCAGTGCATGCAAAATGGTGTTGGCTGCGTCCGCATCAATCTGAGGGTAGTCTGAAAAGGATTCGCTGTAGATGTCAATGGTTTGAATCTTATTCTCGATATCATGCTTGGCAAGTGCCGCCATCTCTTTTGCGCACAATGGACAAGTCCCATCATAAAATATCGTCAGTTGTGTCATTGTTTATTCGCCTGTGGCTTAGCTAGAGGAACCTTCAGTTGCCCGTTAAGTCGGCACCCTTCAATTCAATCGCTTGTTATTCGATAATCTTAGAATGGCTACGCTATTGTACCTTTTAAAGATCACTCTTCTCGAATCAAAGTTCTAAAGATGTCTGACTTAGACACTTTGTTCACCCTTTCAAGTCCTTGATTATTTGGTCAAATCTCTGGTTTATGGACAAATGATAACAAAACGTCCAAGAAAGGTGTGCCTTCAACATATAAACATCAACCAAATCAATTAGTTGAAGTTGGCTTGGAATATGCTCTATCGAACCTACGAATTGCTAAAGGATTTTCTCCAGTTTGGGCATGGAAGAAAACCTTAAAAGCATAAGTATGAACAAATGGAGAGAGAACATGAAGGTTATAAATTATTTACTTAGTGTGCTTCTGTTGTTTAGTAGTCCTCAGTTGGCGTGGGCTACTGTTGATGTGATGGAACTCGATGGTAACGCGACCAGTGATAATAGTGGTATTGATTGGGACGATGTAAATGACCCCAACAGCATGGTTGGGATTGCAGAATTTTTCGAAAAAGACCGTAATGGTATCGACCAAATCTTTTGGAAAGGTGGATCAAAAGATGATTCCGACATTACAGATTGGGCATTCCGTACGGCGTCACCACAACCAAAAGATGACTTTACTAATGCGTATGCCGCAGCTTTTGAAAGCGAAGGTGACTTGCTGATTTACTTTGGTGCCGACCGATATGCGAACAATGGTGATATGTACATTGGTTTTTGGTTCTTGCAAGATCAAGTAGGATTACCGGCAGGAGCGACAAAAGGTGATTTCGTTGGCGAGCACGTCAATGGAGACATATTGGTCTTGATTTCTTTTCCGCAAGCCAGTGGTGGTAAACCTTATATTGAAGTGCTGCAATGGGATTTGAATAATGGTGATGTGACTGACAACATGACCAGACTGTTCCAGACGGCTGGAGACCCTAAATCTAATGATTTCGTTGGTGCAAGATGTGGCAGTGGTGCTGTCGGTGTCGAGAAGATATGTGCGATTTCAAATGATGATTCTATCGGGGCAATTGCTCTACCTAATGTACAAGGTTGGGATTATCTAGCTAAAACGGGTGAAACTACGTCTATTCCGACGGAGAGCTTTGTTGAAGGACGCCTGAACTTATCTGCACTATTGAATGATGAGTTTGGTATTGAGGATATCCCTTGTTTTAGTAGCTTCTTAGTGGAATCACGAGCTTCCCGTTCGATTGATGCGTCTTTGGCTGACTTCGTTGTCGGTTCATTTAGTTTATGTAGTATCAGCATAGCGGCGACTTGTAACACAACCAGTTTTACGGTTGATGGCATGTTCAACATCGACTACACCGTGACGGTTACCAATACTGGCCCTGGTTCGTTAGGCACTAATGGTGATTACGAAGTGGCCTTTTTATCGGAGTCACTAATCTTAGGTGCGCTTCCAGTGGTGGGTAACGGTGATGAAGTGTGGAGCGTCGGTGAGTCATTCTCATTCATGGGTAATTACCTGTCTGTAAATAATGGTGCCGTCGGCGTGATCGATGGTTCAGTGGATCTTGACGGGCTTATCGTGAATGCTCAAGCTCCCGTGGCTTACAATTGTCCGCCAATAGATTTGAGTCCAATGGTTGAGATTTCTAAGGTATGTAATAGCTTCTTAGAAGTTGATAGCGGTCAAGTTGTGCTTAAGAAAACCTATGATGTTGAAATATGTAATACCGGTGATATTCCATTGGCCATTGAATCGCTGGTGGATTCTAAGGATGATTCTTTGAGCCGTTCTGACTTACCTACCGAAGTCGTCAACAGCAGTTATTACCTCGACTTCGCTTTACCTTGTGATGATCTTGAGGATGTGACCACATGTGGTGCTGGTAATATGTGTAGTGCATTAAGTGCCGACCCAGAACTGTTTGCTTGTAAAACGGGTGAGGGTGAGTGGATACCGAACTTTGGTGATGCGATTGGTCAAGTTTGTACACAAGTAAGCAAAACCTATGCGCCAAATGTGTTACCAACTGGAGTAGACGGAATGCTATCTAATCAAGTAACAGCAACGTTTGACTCGTTGTTCTTGCAAGAAGCATTTATGGAAACATCGAACATTGCAACCTGTGATGTTTGTCCATTTACTGTACCTGAGCCATAAGTACTTTCATTAGTTGTACTCACTTAATTTCTAAAGCAGCCTAGTTCGTTAGGCTGCTTTATTTGTTAGGTAATTAATTAGCTAGGCGACTTAAATTACTATTTGATGTTTTTTAATTAGCTTATATAAGGTTGTCCGAGAAATAGACAACGCTTTAGCTGATTGGGAAATATTGTAATGGTGTTGCTGACTCACACGACGAACATTTTTTGAGGAAAGTCGAGTGTCACTCTCAGTGTCGGGCGACGCATCTTTCAATTGAATCCCCATATGACGAGTAGAGAGCGCGTTTGAATTCGAAAGAACAATCGCCCTTTTTATACAGTTGAATAACTCTCTGACATTGCCCGGCCAATGGTACTGTTTCATTTGCTCAAGTGTGTCACTAGGCAGTTTGGTTTTGGATGCGTAATTGTGCTTCAGTTCAAATCGAACCAAATCTTCAATGTCTTCCTTGTGATCATTGAGTGGTACTAGGTCCAATGGAAGTACATTGATCCGATGAAAGAGATCCTTACGAAATTTACCCGCAGCAACGGCTTGTTCGATATTGACGTTGGTGGCGAAAATTACACGGCAATCTACGGGTAATTGGTTATTACTGCCGAGTCGCTCTATCGAGCTATTTTCGAGAAAGTGGAGCAGGTAAGTTTGTAGTGACAGCTCAAGATCGCCGATCTCATCCAAAAATAGTGTGCCACCATTCGCTCTTTCCACGTGTCCGACGTAGCGTTTGTTTGCTCCCGTGAATGAGCCTTTTTCAAAACCAAATAACTCTGAGTGAATCAGTGACTGTGGAATTGCGCCGCAATTTACTGCGATAAAAGGTTTCTGGCTACGATCTGAGGCTTCATGTATCAAACGCGCACATAGGCTTTTTCCTGTTCCTGTTTCCCCTTGAATCAGTACTGGAAAATCGTTGTTAGCGATCTTAGTTATCTTCTTTTTCAGTTGTTGGATGGTGCTGGATTGCCCCACCAATTGATATTCATGGCACGAATCAGGCTTAGGTTTGTGTTGTTTGGTGTCTACCATGCCATACGCATGCCCTAAATTTCGACAAAGCCATTCTGTATCAATAGGTAGATGGTAATAATCCCAATAGGTTTGCTTAATGATCGATAAGTTGCGGCTTGGTGGTTGGTTGCAGATAGCGATTGCTTTTAAATTTGGAAAGTGAACCTTGAGCGTTGATATTTGTTCACATTGCTTGTCGATCGAGGATGATGTTAGACAAGACATCAAAATTGGTGAGTAGCTGTCGCTGCGGGTGTTGAGTAAGTTAATGGCTTGCTCGGTCGTTTCTGCAATTTGAGCTTCCCAGTTATGGAGGCGCAATTCATCTACCCACTGATTATGGTGCAGGCATGTGGTGTTACATAGCAGAATCACAGAACGAGTTTTAGGCTCAGGTGATACTCTTTTTGATGGCATTGTGCTCACTCTTCATGTTTCGACTCCATGATGAAACCTACAGTAAGCCCCCTAAATATCCCATAAGCTTAGAAGCAAAACTCAATTAATTCGAATACACAAATCTGATGGTGTTTGGCTGACAAGTGTCATTATCTCAAGCGGGAAAGCTAATCTGGTGCTTTACTTATTGATATTTATGCTTATTAATAAAGGTATTCACGAATATCGTGTTTTTACTGTTTTGTTTATTGATGACCACACAGTAAACTCCGCGCTAATCACTAACGATAAAGGGCTGATATTGATGATAATTAACGTAGCAAAGAAGTTCATTTTGGCAGCTTCTGCGCTGGTGCTAGGCGGTTGTGTTAGCTATAGCGTTACTGAACAAGAAATGACGAACTACCTGCAAGATTCGGTGATGTTAGAGCAAGAAGTCGGTGTGCAAAACGTTATGTATGCGCAAGTGGCGGTTGATGACTTAGCGGTGCAAATTGGTCGAACTGATGCCGAGCGAGTGTCTGTTCTGGCGAATACCAATGCAAAGGTTCAAGTGTTTAACATGCCAAACATGGGGCTAGATCTGGATATCAAATTCAGCGCAATTCCCGAATACGACAAAGAGAGTGGTGAGGTCTACTTAAAGTCTCTGCGTCTTGAGCGCTTTGAGGAGAAGGGAAAGCAGCTTTCTCCTGAGATAGAGAAGCTACTTAAACCTGCCGTTTCTATGATCGGTTTTGCTTTGTCTCAATCTCCAGTATACAAACTGGATAGTAACAAGGTGCAAGAGTCATTGTTCAAGTCATCGGAACCTAATCTTGTGATTAAAGACAACAAGCTGGTCATCGAGTTATTCGATTAGCCCTTCCCGTTTAGCTTGGACTAAGATCTAAAACACAATGGCTGCCGATTTGGTAGCCATTTTTGTTTGTGTTGAATCAGCAAGACTTCTGTTTTTAGGTTGTCTATTAAGCTTGTTTTCTCTGGCTCATTTATTGAATTAGCTGCGTATCTCACCTTTACTTTACTCTTGTGAGCAAGTCATCGCTTCAGTCATCAAATCATAAGAAAGAAAAGGTGAACGAACTATGAAGAATCCAGTAATAGCGGATAACAAGCCCGTTAAGGTCGAGTTAACCGAAGGCGAGGAGTATTACTTCTGTACCTGTGGTAAATCGAAAAACCAACCGTTTTGTGACGGTTCCCATGCAGGAACGGGCTTCAAACCAAAGAGTTTCGTGGCCGAGGAAACCGGCGACGCTTACCTGTGCCGCTGTAAGTATTCGAACAACCTTCCTTTTTGTGATGGTACCCATAAACAGTTTACGGCTGAGCAAGTGGGTCAAGAAGGCCCTGATGTGCATATCCAAGCGGCAACGCCCGATCTCTCACCTGCACCTTCTGCAACTAAAGAAGAGCCCACGGTTGAGTTCATTCATCAATTGGCACGAGATGGCTTATCCAAAGTAGGTCACCATGGGCCAATGACCTCAATGGGCGTCCCAAGATATCTATTACCTCACTGGGATGATATTCAAGTGATGGTCGCGCAAATGGCCACCAAGCCTTTGCTAGAAAATGTGCCGGTTGGTACTGAACTGATTATTGGTCCCAAAGCGAAGAAGCCGCTTAAATTGGACATCTCTTTGTTTGTGTCTGATATGAGTTTTGGCTCGCTATCTGAAGAAGCAAAAGTCTCTTTGGCGAAAGGTGCTGAACTTGCAGGAACAGGCATCTGTTCTGGAGAAGGCGGTATGTTACCCGAAGAGCAAGCTGCGAACTCACGTTACTTTTACGAACTAGCCAGTGCACAATTTGGTTACGATGAATCTAAGCTCAAAAATGTCCAAGCCTTCCACTTTAAAGGCGGGCAGGGGGCGAAAACCGGAACGGGCGGGCACTTACCGGGCGCGAAGAACATAGGTAAGATTGCAGAAGTACGTGGCATTGAAGCGGGTACGGCAGCGATTTCTCCGCCCACCTTTGTTGACCTTAAAACAGTCGAGGATTTCAAAAAGTTCGCCGACCGAGTTAGAGAGGTGACGGGCGGTATCCCAATAGGCTTTAAGCTAAGTGCTAACCATATCGAGGAAGACATTCAGTTCGCATTAGATGCCAGTGCCGATTACATCATCTTGGATGGGCGTGGCGGCGGTACAGGGGCGGCGCCAGAAATGTTCCGAGACCATATCAGTGTGCCAACTATTCCAGCGCTTGCTCGTGCCAGAGCCTATCTAGACAAGCAAGGTGTCAGTGACAGAGTAACATTGATCATCACGGGCGGTTTGCGCGTACCGATGGACTTTGTGAAAGCAATGGCGCTTGGTGCTGATGGTGTCGCCATCTCGAACAGTGCCATGCAGTCGATAGGTTGTGTAGCGGCGAGAATGTGTAACACCAATAATTGCCCAGCGGGTATTGCGACTCAAAAAGCCGATTTACGCCAGCGTTTAAATGTGGAGAAGGCATCGAATCAGCTTAAAAACTTCTTTGAGGCGTCGACAGAATTAATGCAAGTGATGGCGAGAGCGTGTGGGCATGATCACTTGAATCAATTTAACCCTCACGATTTAGCAACATGGAATCGCGAAATGGCAGAGCTATCGGGAGTTGCCTATTCTGGTGTCAGTCCACTAAACCAACTTAAGTAAACAGCACTTCGATAAGGCACACCTACTGCTCTTTTGGGTGTGCTTATTTCCTCAGCCCCAAAGTTATCCTTTTTCAATGCATTGATTTATAAGCGTTTTTAGGATATTTCCTATTTTTTAAAAATATCGCTTTACCTCAAGTTAACTTGAGGTTTTATTATCATTCCCAATCTAAATACACAGACAATCGCCTCTGAAACCATGAATGTGGAAAGGTGATACAAATGAATTAGGAACCAACAATGAAAGTATTAGCGATTGGCGCGACTAACAGTACAACATCAATTAACCAACAACTTGCAGCTTACACAGCAGGTTTAGTCGAAGGCGCGCAAGTCGAGGTGCTCGACCTCAATGATTTCGAGATGCCAATTTACAGTGAAGACAGAGAAAAAGAGTCCGGCGTTCATCAACATGCGCAGCGCTTTTTTAGCAAGATTGGTGAAGCTGATGCTGTGGTCATCTCTTTTGCTGAATACAACGGTTCATACACCGCAGCCTTTAAGAATGTGTTTGATTGGACATCACGCATCGACATGAAAGTTTATCAAGGCAAACCTGTTGTTATGCTCTCCACATCACCAGGCCCTGGTGGTGCAAGTTCTGTGTTGTCGTCAGCGGTAAATTCTGCACCTTACTTTGATGCTGATGTGAAAGGCTCTATGTCGGTGCCAAGCTTCTACGATAACTTCGATATGGAAGCGGGAGAGATGACTAACGTAGAGATGATCGATAACCTTAAGATGATAATGAAAAAGATCTAGGTGCATATTGGTCATAAGACTCAAACACCCTTCCTTGATGGCTGTTTTTGCGTTTTAAGCCCTGCTGTTGTTATATGAAAACTCAAAGCTAACTCAAGAACCTCAACTTAAACTTAAGATTAACTTTAGCTATACTGCTCTGTGGACTTGAATAGCTAAATAACATGAACAGGGAAAGTGATAGAGCATGAAAAACATCGTGTATTTAACGATTGGTCAACTCTCGGAGCGCAGTGGTGTTGCTCCTTCTGCACTGCGTTTCTATGAGACTAAAGGGTTAATTGCCTCTATTCGAACGAATGGAAACCAACGCCGTTATCAGTCAGCGATGTTGCGTCGAATTGCTCTTATTCAAGTTGCGCAGTCGATAGGCTTTACTCTTGAAGAGATCACGGAAGAGTTATCGACGCTGCCGATGAACCATACCGCAACCAAGCGTGATTGGGAGCGAGTAGCGAAGAAATGGCAAGGGCAACTTGATAGCAAGATGGCACAGATTCGTTCGTTACAAGAGAACTTAACTGGCTGTATCGGTTGCGGATGCTTGAGTATGCAAAAGTGCCATTTATTAAACCCAGAAGATATTCTTCATGACCAAGGGCAGGGTGCTCAGCGTATTGTTGATTAGCCTCCATTTCGTCTGAACATCGAACTCAATTCTATATGTGTTATCACTTGATAGAGCAGTGGTGGCAGGGGTAGGGGTATCTCGTCTAGACAAAGCGGAATTAAGGGTCTAGTTTAGGTGGTTCTTTCAATAAAAGAAGAGGTTAGTTATGTTCAGCCATGTTTTTCTCGGTACCGAAGATATTGAACGCGCGAAGTGTTTTTATGACCCCATCATGAAAGTACTTGGTTATAACGAAGGCTCAGTTGATCCCAAAGGGCGCTGTGTTTACGTTAGTCAAACGGGCGTGTTGGGCTTAACGAAACCGATTGATGGCCTGCCTGCAACGCACGGCAACGGCATGACGGTGGGTTTTCTGGCGTCTTCTCCTGAAGTTGTAGATGAGTGGCATCGGGTTGGCGTCGAAAATGGCGGTACCAGTATTGAAAACGGCCCCGGAGCGAGAGGTTCTGACGAGCGTCGCTTGTACATGGCTTATTTGCGAGATCCTGATGGAAACAAGATCTGTGCAACTCACTTTATGCCATAGTTTACGTTATGCCACCGTTTATTTTATGCCACAGTGGCGTATACTTAGATCATGTTGATGGTTCGGAGTTGGCTAAGTCGCGGCTCTGAACTTGTTAGCTTTCTGAATACTCAAAATTTTGCAAAGGTTCAGCTAAATGACATCGAACGAACTGTTTTATGAAAGCTTTGAGCGCTGCCGGATCGACCAAGAATTTCTCGAAACGTTTTTGGCGGATTTTTGCGAGCATAATCCAAGGTTTTCAGAACGTTTCGAAAAGATAGGATTAGAGCAACAAACCAAGATGCTTAAAGCCTCGATCATTCTTATCTATAACTCTGCGGGTCTGCCGAGCGTGCGTAACTCAGTAAAGAAATTGGGTAAAAGGCATAAAGATTTAGGGCTGGATATTTCCGAAATTGAGCTCAACGAATGGTTTAATTCGTTACTCAATACGGTTAAAAAATACGACCCACACTACAATGAGCAAGTAGAAAAAGCTTGGACCGAAACTCTTGAAGCAGGCTTAACTATCATGAAGAAAGAGTGTGTTGTGCCAGGTTCTGTGAATCAATAGTTAAGTCACCAGCAGCTTTTCTTGAAAGGTAGATTTCGTTTGAGAGGTAAGCCATCAATCAGGCTTACCTCAATTCTCAATTTTTTAACTCATCATTAAAAATGAGCAGCCCAACCAATCAGGAACCCTTGCGATGCGGCATCGTACTCAAAGGTGCCCTTGTTTTCGTAATCAACCCAGGTCGATTTATAGGCAATATTTAAGTCAGACCAACTGTTTATTTGGTATCGCACGCCAGTTAACAGAGATGAGGTAAAGTTGGTGTCACTGCCAAGCCCTGCATCCATGGTTGCGTGAAACTTCCAATCCTTATTGACCTGCGTAATCCATCTCACACCTACTTGGTAGTCAACCCAATCTTCATCAAGTGATCGGTCGACACTTAACCTACCACCTGAACCGTAAAGCTTGGTATCAATGTCGTTATCCCACCAACGAAGCCCAAACAGATAATCAATCGTGCCAAAATCGTATTGGTAGCGCTTAAAACCCTTCACATCTAAAACACCTTGTCGGATATCAAGGTTGCCTCTTAATAACTCTGCGTTGGATCCTAATACCGAGTTTGTTTTTCCGCTTAGTTTCATGAAGCTGTAGTCAATGTAATAGCCCCATTGATTGTCATAGACACCCTCTAAACGCACCATTGCGGTCATATCAAGATGATCCATGATGAATGAAGGATCAACATCAACATCTGCTGACAAATTACCAATGGTGCTATCTCCACGAATATTGAGTGCGAGCGCGTAGATTTCGAAGCTATGTTGCCACTTTTTTGTATCCATCGGTGTACTTGCTTCTTGCGCATTTAGAGTTGAACTAACAGCCAGTGCTGATGCGATTAGATAGCGCCATTTAGTCATATTGATATCCTTATCCTCAATGTGAAATCGCACTGTTATGAATGTATGTTTTGACCATTCATTTCCCATATATGCAACTTGTATATCGCTGATTGTAGACTATGTTTTTTGAAAAGAGCCAAATTAAAAGAGTAAGGATATGAAGCCACAAAGTGTTTTTTTGTTCGTCGCTGTTTTGGGTTTAACACCGATTGCATTGTCGTACGGTTATGCTCCCGTTGTCTCCCTCGATTATCTTTTCGGAATTGATGCAACTCCCGTCAATGTCACCCACATCTTTCGTGCAGTGATGGGGCTTTATTTGGCTCTGGCGTTATTTTGGGTGTTTGGTGCACTGTTCAAAAAATATCGACTGCCAGCGCTCTATAGTTTGGTGGTTTTCATGTTGGGTTTAGCTGCCGGACGAGTCATCAGTTTGGTGGTGGATGGCATGCCGCATTGGCTACTTTTTGTCTATCTGATCTTGGAACTGGGCTTTGGCTTAGTCGGTTTAAAAATGATTCATAACGAACAATCTGAAACAGCATAAGGACATTCTATGAAAAGGATTTTCCATCTTCTTATCCTGAGTGTGTTGAGTAGCTTTTCGCTATCAGCATGGTCAGCTCAAGAGCAGCCAAATATCTTTGTTATCTTCACTGATGATGTGGGAACCTCAAACTTAAGTGCCTATCACAATGGCGTGATGAGCAGTGAAACACCAAATATCGACAGCATTGCGAGAAGGGCATGTTACTCACCGATTACTACGCTCAACCTTCGTGTACCGCGGGTCGTTCAGCCTTCTTAACTGGGCAGTTACCAGTACGAACAGGCATGCACTCCGTTGGCTTACCTGGTGGGCCTGTGGGTTTGAGTGCGGATACCCCAACGCTTCCAGAAATACTCAAGAGCATGGGCTATGTGACGGGGCAATTTGGTAAAAACCACTTAGGTGACCGAGACGAATTTTTACCAACTATGCATGGTTTTGATGAGTATTGGGGCTGGTTGTATCACCTGAATGCAATGGAATACACCGAGGACCCTGATTGGCCAAAAGATGGCTCGTTAGATGCCTTCGCACCTCGTAACGTGATTTACGCGAAATCGGACGGCAAGGGCAGTCAAACCATTGAAGACGATGGTGCATTGTCGATAGAACGTATGCATACTCTCGATGACGAAGTCATAAACACGCGATCAACTTCATCGAAAGGGCGGTTGAAGCGGATAAACCGTTCTTCACTTGGTACTGTCCATCACGTGGTCACGTTTGGACGCACCTTTCTGAAGAGTATGAAGCCATGCTTGGCCAGAACGGGTGGGGACTGCAAGAAGTGGTCATGAAAGATCTCGATGATCACGTTGGTGAGATGCTTGCCAAAATGGAAGAGCTCGGAATTGCAGATAACACCATCATCATTTTCACGGCCGATAATGGCCCAGAAATCATGACATGGCCAGATGGCGGTATGACACCATTCCATGGCGAAAAAGGCACAACATGGGAAGGTGGTGTTCGTGCTCCTGCATTGGTGAGTTGGCCGGGCAAAATCCCAGCTGGCAGTGTCGGTAATGGCATCTTTGATGGTATGGATTGGTTGCCAACATTGATTGCAGCGGCGGGTGGTCCAACAGACCTGAAAGAGAAAATGCTGAAAGGTCACGATGGCTTTAAAGCGCATCTCGATGGTTACAACCAAGTCGATATGTTGACGGAAAAAGGCGAGTCGAATCGTAAAGAAATTTACTACTACGAGCGAGATAAGCTACAAGCCGTTCGAGTAGGAGATTGGAAGGCACACTTCGTGGTTCAGAATCACGGTTGAAGTGGCCCGAAAGAAGAACTTAACGCACCACTATTGTTCAACCTGCGTCGTGATCCTTACGAGCGAGCAGCTGAAGAGTCTGGAATGTACTTGAAATGGATGGGACAGAGAATGTGGGCATTTGGCCCTGCTCAAGCCGCTATTCAGCAACACTTAGCAACCTTCGAAGAGTGGCCGCCAGTCACACCAGAATCTCCGGCAGAGAAAACCGGCGGTGTGGGGAATTAACGTATGCTCATTTCCTAGAACCTAAATAAACAAAGCCCAGCCCCTAAGTTTTAGAAATCTAGGGAGCTGGGCTTTTGTTTTGCTGAAAGAACAGGGCAGTCAGGAGAAGTGAACTAGTCCTCAAGAGGAAGCTGATAGCTGTTTTTTAGTTCTTTCACTGAGATGTTGGATTGAATCGCACTCACGCCTTTTACTCGTCTTATTGAGCTAATACGCTCAAAGTACTCTTCCAAATCTTTTGCTAACACTTGCACCATATAGTCGGCACCGCCAGCAATGCAGTGACACATCGGAATCCAATCGGTAACGGCGACAAACTCTTCGAACGGTTCTGTGTTTTCAACTTCGTGGTTACCTAAGGTCACAAGAGTAAAGCCTGCTACATGAAAACCCAGCTTTTTGCGGTTTAGCTTCGCTGCGTAACCATCGATATAACCCGTCTCTTCCATGCGTTTCCAACGGCGCCAGCATGGGGTTTCGCTGAGGTTTACCTTCTCGGCGAGTTTACTGTTACTCATGCGCCCGTCTTGTTGGATATGTCCTAAGATGGCGATATCTGTGTCATCTAACACTTCTTTGGTGGATTCTTTCTGTTTCATGGCTATTTTGGAAAAGTCTTGCTCAAATTTGGGTTAATATTAGCCTATATAGCAATTTAATTCCTAGTCGAATCTGTAAACTCTCTCCCTATAAATACTTTACTTATTAGGAGTGAGAGGAAATGAGCTCTCAATTAATGCTGGCGTTCTTGCTATTTTCAACATCAATTGCAATTACACCTGGGGCAGGCAATATCGCATTACTTGGGATTTCAAGTCGTTATGGGTTTGCTGCGACTTTACCTTTTATCTCTGGAAACGCTGTTGGCATCATCATCGTACTGGCGGGTTCTAGTGTCGGTTTGGTGAGCCTATTTACCCTTTATCCAGAGCTATACAACATTTTGAAATACGCGGGTGCGGCTTATTTGTTGTTCATGGCGTGGTCGATTGCGAACATGCAAATCGAAGAAAGCACTACCGACAATCGTTCAGGTTTCATGTCTGGTGTGCTGGTGCAGGTGTTAAACCCTAAAGGTTGGATTGCTTCGTTAACTGTGTTTTCTCAGTTCATCACTCCGAACGCAGACTATCTGATTCAAGTGGTGACCATTATTGCTGGCATGGTGATCACGGGTGTACCGTGCATGTTGGTGTGGGCTTATTGCGGCACTATGCTTAAAAAGTTGCTGCAATCACCAAAACAGGTGATGTTTGTGAACCGCTGCTTGGGTGGAAGCTTAGCAATGGTGGTGGCCTTTATGCTTTATCAACCGGCATAAATCACAAAGAAAAAAACCACTCCTAAATCCATAGGAGTGGTGTCTAAATGTCGACTAAGTCGTTAACAGTAAAGAATTAAGTTAACAAATATTTAAGGAACTTGAGTTAAAAGCTTTTATGCCTAGAAGCTTTTAAGTTTTAAGATTAAGCGGTTTCAGTCTCTTTAACCGGAGCTGAGTTACGGATTAGGTGGTCAAATGCACCTAAACTTGCTTTAGCACCTTCACCCATCGCAATGATGATCTGTTTGTAAGGTACGGTTGTTACGTCACCCGCTGCAAATACACCTTTCATTGATGTTGCACCATGAGCGTTAATCTCAATCTCACCGCGTGGTGATAGTTCTACCTTTGTTCCCTTCAACCATTCGCTGTTTGGCATTAGGCCGATTTGAACAAAGATACCCGCTAGTTCAATCTGTTTCAGTTCATCGGTGTTGCGGTCTTTGTATTCCAGACCGGTTACGCGGTTGCCATCACCCAATACTTGTGTAGTTTGAGCCATCTTGATGATTTCGATGTTTGGCGTTGCGTTCGCTTTGTCGATAAGTACTTGGTCAGCGCGTAGCGTGTCTGCAAATTCAAGTACGGTTACGTGTTCCACGATACCTGCTAGGTCAATAGCGGCTTCAATACCTGAGTTACCGCCACCGATAACCGCTGTTTTCTTACCTTTGAACAATGGACCGTCACAGTGTGGGCAGTAAGCAACGCCTTTGTTGCGGTACTCTTGCTCACCCGGAACGTTCATTTCACGCCAGCGTGCACCCGTACTTGTAATAACAGTGCGCGCTCGCAGTGTTGCGCCGCTCTCTAGCTCTACATGGATGTAGCCATCCTCTGTGTCTTCTGCAGCAATGATGTTGGCAGCGCGCTGCTCAGTCATTACTTCAACACCGTACTCTTTTACGTGCTCTTCTAGGCTAGCCACTAGCTTAGGACCCGTTGTCGCTTTCACTGAGATAAAGTTCTCAATTGCCATGGTATCCATTACCTGACCACCAAATCGGTCAGCAACCACACCTGTACGAATGCCTTTACGTGCTGCATAAATTGCTGCTGAAGAACCTGCAGGGCCACCACCCACAACTAACACGTCAAATGGTGCTTGTTGATTTAGGTTTGCTGCTTTCTTTTCCGCTGCACCTGAGTCTACTTTATTAAGGATCTCAGCCAGTGACATACGGCCTTGACCGAATAGTTCACCATTAATGAACACGCTTGGTACTGCCATGATATCGCGAGATTTCACTTCCTCTTGGAATGCTGCGCCATCAATCATGGTGGTCTTAATCAACGGGTTAATCGCTGACATCATGTTGAATGCCTGAACCACTTCTGGACAGTTCTGGCACGATATTGAGATGAAAATTTCTACATTCAGCTCTTGATCTAATTCTTTAATTTGCTCGATTACGTCAGCTTCAAGCTTGATTGGGTGACCGCCACTGTGAAGCAGTGCCAGTACAAGAGACGTGAACTCGTGACCCATTGGTAAACCGGCGAAACCGATCGCTGTGCCTTTCTCTTGGTTCACTACCTGCATGATAGGGCTGCGCGTGCTTGCGCTATCATCGCGTGTTACTTCAATTTTGTCCGTTAAAGACGCGATGTCGTTTGCTAGGTTTTGGAGTTTGTTTGCGGTATCGCTGTCATCTAGGCTCAGCAATAACTGAACATTGGTTTTTAGGTTTTCTAGGTATGCTTTTAGCTGCTGCTTCATTGCTTGATCTAACATAATCGTGCCTGCTCTAAATTCTGTGTCTTGGTATTGACCAATACCTTCTTGCTGAAAAAGGAAAATAAAAAGGGGGCGCAAGTCGGCAAATATTGTGGTTTTAATGGTTTGAAAGGGTGGCGCGCAACTGCCCTTTAGGAGGGAGGCCGAAGCGCGCCTGTAGAACCGTTTTATTTGTTCTTTTTAGATAGGCTTAGAATTAAATCTTACCTACTAGGTCTAGAGATGGAGCTAGAGTCTCTTCGCCTTCTTTCCATTTAGCTGGGCAAACTTCACCTGGGTTAGCGGCTACGTATTGTGCTGCTTTAACCTTGCGTAGTAGGTCTTCTGCGTCACGGCCGATGCCTTCAGCTGTGATTTCCATTGCTTGGATAACGCCTTCAGGGTCGATTAGGAACGTTGCACGGTCTGCAAGGCCTTGACCTTCACGCATAACGTTGAAGTTATTTGTGATGTTGCCTGTTTGGTCGCCTACCATGAAGTATTCGATAGTGCCGATTTTGTCAGAAGTATCGTGCCATGCTTTGTGAGAGAAGTGAGTGTCAGTTGATACTGAGTAAACTTCTACGCCGCGAGATTGAAGCTCTGCGTATTTGTCTTGTAGGTCAACTAGCTCAGTTGGACATACAAATGTGAAGTCTGCTGGGTAGAAGAAGAATACAGCCCACTTGCCTTTAACGTCTTGCTCAGTGATTTCTACGAATTCGCCGTTTTTGAATGCTGTTGCGTTGAATGGTTTGATTTCTGTGTTGATCATGATTTGACTCTCTTTCTAATTTGTAGTGTTTAACGCTATCCCGCGTCGATGTAGATATATTGCATTGCCACCGAAAATTAGTGAAATCGGACATTTCTATAGATTCAATAGGCGAATCCTATCTTTGAAAGGAAAGGACTATCGGTAAAAGCTATCAACAAAAACTATTAACAAAAGCCATCAAACATCAGCACCCCCAATTTGAGTAGCTATGCTTTTTAGGTTGCTCTCTATTTAGGTAAGGGGAAGTACGGTTTCTTTACGCGAGTTGAGTTGAGTTGAGTTGTTATACCAAATTGTAAATAACAAAAAATTATCATTAATATAATTTATGATAATTTCAGTTAATCGTCGCATCTCCATATACTCTCTCCATCGAAACGAAACACCGAAGCTAATCTTCGGAAAGCACAGAATTAAAAACGAATTTGGAGCAAGTTATGAAAATGAATCACGTAGGCATCATGGTAGGCGACATGGACCAAGCAGTAGAGTTTTACACAAAGGCTCTAGGTCTAAGAGTTGTGATGAACAACACTAAAGTGATGGAAGAGCGCGAATCAGCAATCGGCCGTATGTGTATTGCTGTATTTGGCGAAGGCTTCAAAGGCTTCAACATCGCACACCTAGTAACATCTGATGGTATCGGTGTTGAACTGTTCGAAATGGTTGACCGTGAAGAGCGTCATAACGTTGATTTCTCTCGTCTAGGTATCTTCCACTTCTGTCTACAGCTTCCAAAAGAGCAGTTTCATTCAGCTATCAAGCGCGTTGAAGAGTTTGGCGGTAAGGTACGTATGGATATTCACCGTTACCACCCAGAAGACGAACTAAAACAAGCACAAATGGTTTACCTAGAAGACCCGTTTGGCAACCTATTCGAATTCTACTCTCACTCATACGAAGATACGTACGCGACAGATTACGAGTAATCGCGTTACTGCCTTGCATAAGGTAGAAAACCGAAACACCCCCAAAGAGGATTGGTAGAGATACCAATCCTTTTTTGTGTTTGGATGATTGGCTGGGTGACTTATCTACATCAAGTATTCAAGAAAGATACAGATTTAAGGTGTTGTTAAATTTGACGTTTCTAAGATAAAACCTTTCATGAATATGACGAAATAAAGCGTTGTTCATGAAAACATTGCGCCATCATACCGAATGGTAGCCTTGGCTGAGCCGTGACTATACTCAGCATTATATTGCTAACCAATAACAACGAAAATAGAGAAAAATGCACAGATTAGCGCCCCCAAATTACATGAAAAAATCACATATTATCTTTACTGCTCTTATTCTTATGATATTAGCTGGATGCACCTCAACGTCGGCTGTCGGCAGTTCCAAAACAAAGGAATATGCCAAGTCACATGCTCTTGCTGGTAAAGCTTCTTGGTATGGCGATAAATTCCATGGAAGGCTCACAGCAAGTGGTGAGACGTATAATATGAATGCGAATACTGCGGCTCATAAAACCTTACCCTTCGGCACTATCGTGAGAGTGACCAATACAGACAATAACAAGTCGGTCGATGTGAAAATTAATGACCGAGGCCCTTACGTAAAAGGCCGAGTTATCGACCTTTCGCACAAGGCATTTGCAAAAATCGGCAATGTTAAGCAGGGCACCTTGCCTGTCAAAATCGAGATTGTTGATGACAGCAATACCTTCAGGTACAAACACTAATTGCCTCTGAGCCTGAACTGGTTAGTGAAACTTAAGGATTGGTAGAGATACCGATCTTTTTTGTTTAGGGCCATTCTTAACTTTGTTTCAAGTAGTAAGGAATAGATGATTAATAAAAGATAATTGCACTAGATAAAGTTACATTCATTTTTATCGCGATGTGATCAATACATCATATGGTTGTATTGAAAATCTATATATTGCTTCACGAGTAAGTGTCAACCTACTTTGAAAACAATAACAATAACAATAACAATAACAATATTAACCGTTAGGTGTCGATCGAAATGAAAATGAAGAAGCTTATGCTTTGTGGGCTTGCCGTTGGCTTAGTTGGTTGCGGTGGGAGTGGCGGTAGTGACAACAGTGGAGGAGATTCCAATATTTCTTCTATTTCAGGGAAGGTTATTGATGGCTATATTATTGGGGCTACGGTTTATCTCGACCTGAATTTCAATAATGAGTTGGATGCCAATGAACCTAGTGTTGTCACTAAAGAACAGGGCGATTTTAGTTTAGATATACCATCAACTTATCGTGAGTGCGCGCAATACGTTCCTATTGTGGTAGATGTTCCGGAAGGTGCTATCGATACTGATTTTCCTGATACTCCAATTGAAGACGCTTATACGATGGTAATACCTCCTCAATATGCGTTGAGTACAGATGAAGAGCTATACAACTTAACACCATTAACCTCTGTGGTTTGGAATGAAGTAGAAAAAGAGTTACGCGAAAGTACTTCTCAGGAGCTTTCTTGTGAGTCTTTGCTAGAAGAACAAGAGCTGAGAGACGACATAGCTGAACGTCTAACTGAGCAAGAACTTCACGTTGCTCGTCGCTACAACATCACAGTAGATGAATTGTATGGTGATTATATTGAGTCTAGTAATGATGAAGTGCATCAAATTGCTCAAGATATTGTTCCCGGATTACAAAAGTCATACGCAGATACACGGGAACTAATCAATCAATACCCAGAAGCAGACTTTGCTTGGGTCGAATACTTCATGGGCAAATGGGATAGTTCTAATAACAACTATAAGGATGTCTGGTATCGCTACCAATTCGTGCAAATGTCTAACGGTAACTCTGAGTCAGAAACTCATGTAATGTCTGATGATCTCAATAGTAAAGTTCAGCTTCATGATAGGCACTCAATGGAAACAACGGTTCGAGATGGCGTTAATATTGAAAAAACGATATCTATGGATATGGCCAGCAGTGACTACTATTGCTCTGTGAGTGAATGGCTGGAGACTATCTCTCAGGATTCGTCAGGGGTTCGTAACACCGTATATGGCCAAGCTGGAGACTGGAGTGATTGTAGTAGCCTTATTTTAAGTAATACTCTCACGGTTCAGGCTTTAGTTACGAAAGATTATGATGGTTCTGATCTTACTAGTTATTCAGAGCACAGTTATGACGATGGCAACGATAGCGGGTTCAGTCACCTGATTGGCGTCACAGACACTATCACTGCATCAGATTTAACTCCTGTTCGTAATGTGATTGATACCGACTTCTATAGTGAAGAAGGGCATGGTGCGGATTCCTGGTCTCGCGTGAAAAATGAGTTTAGAGAAAATCCGACTCAAGTGATGACTAGCCATAATAGTGATGGGGGCTGGGAACGTCTCACAAATTATAAAGACGGCACTCATAAAACGGAATGTGGTACGTCTGAATCTGATTTGTCAGAGGCTAACTGTTCAAGCTAAACCTATTTAGCATTCGGTTTTCCGTTTGAAGTGCAAGAGCATAACATTCATACATATACTATAAAGGCTGCTTTCGCAGCCTTTTTTGTGCTTTCTTCTAATCAAATTCCGATAAGATTCTCTAATTTTTAGTATTTGGCTTACGTGTTTTTCCTTAATTTAAATCAGTGGCTTAAATTTGATTTCACTGAGTTTCATTAAAATTCATTGTGAAATAATGAAAAGCTGACCTAATCCCAAATCATGTGTAGCTTGGCTAACAATGGGAAAGGGTAGGGGAATTACATTTCGTTACTGATTGAAGTAAATCTGAAACATAGCTGACACGATTCTGAAATTTTTGAGGGCTAGCGTATGGAGTTCTAAAACGAATCCAAATAAGGAAATACCCGTGAAGCTAACACCTATCGTTGCCGCCGTAATCATGTCTTTCAGTTCAGCAAGTTTTGCTTTTAGCTTGCAACAATCTGCCAATGAAAACAGTGAAGATCTCGTATGGATCGGGCATCTTAGCCCAGACAGCGACACGGTTATGTCTGCGATGCTTGCGGCTCATGTCTATGGTGGTACGGCGACAGTGCCTGAGCCTATCAACCCTGAATCGACGTTTATCTTAAACTACTGTAATGCGGAATCACCACGTATAGAGACAGATTACTCTTCATATCGAGTAGGGCTGGTGGACTTCAACCAAGTGACTCAACTAGCGCCAACCATCGATCAATCATCCATTGTTGCTGTGGTTGATCATCACGCTATTGGTGGCTCACCGATTAACACCCCACAAATTGTCGAGATGGATATCCGAGGTTGGGGTTCAGCTGCCACTATTTTGGCTGATAACGCTGAAAAGCTCGATGTGACTTTACCTAAGCACCTTGCTTGTGTCGGCTTAGGCGCGATTCTCTCTGATACTGTGGTATTCCAATCGTCAACCACCACTGAGCATGATCGTGAATATGCAGAGAAGTTGGCGAAGGTTGCAGGCATTTCGGATATCGAAGGTTTCGGCCAACAAATGTTGATTGCTAAATCAGACCTTAGCCACCTTTCTTCTGAAACCATTCTGACTCTGGATTACAAAAACTTTAAATATGGTGGAAAACAGGTGGGCATCGGTGTCGCTGAAACGCTAACCGCTCAACAACTGATTGACCGTAAAGACGAGCTTTTGGCGGCAATGAAGTCTTATAAAGAAGAGAACGGCTTAGATCATCTGTTCTTCTCAATCACAGATACCAAGAACAAAGAAGCGAACCTATTGTGGGTGGACGAAAGCGATTATCAAGTCATCAAGTCGGCTTTCAACGCTGAACCAACAAGCGACATGTTGACTTTGGAAGGCGTAACCTCACGTAAGCGTCAGATTGGCCCTGCAGTTCAAAAGGCAATTGAGAGCTTGTAAGTATTAAGAGAACTTTGGAAGGGATTGGTAGAGATACCAATCCCTTTTTTGATTCTTGGGCGTCTAAATGGGATTTGGACAAAAGCGTGTTGGTGCTTCCCTATTAATTGAACGATTATAGAGGATGATTAACATATTAAATAATGATGATAATTGTCACGTATCACACCCGCAAAAAATATAACTGATACAATATTCCGACTAAACAGGCCGGAGTAAGTTCATGTTTAAAAACATAAAGTTTATAAAAGATTTCGGAATTTTCAAGAATGCAAAAACAGTTGGTGGTGAATCATTTCATCAGTTCAATTTGATATATGGCTTTAACTATTCGGGTAAAACAACACTATCAAGGATCTTCAGATCTATCGAGCTAGGTGAGAAAACTGAAGGTTTTGAGACTGGTTCTTTTGAAATCAATAAACATGATGGTAATTCAATCAAAAGTAACGCTCTGCAGAAAGTAGATAACCTTCGTGTTTTCAATTCAGACTATATCGCAAAAAATGTTGATTTCGATGAATCAAGTGTTGATCCTGTTCTTATCGTTGGTGAGAGGAATATTGATCTTGAAGATGAACTAAAGCGTCTTAGAGAAGAGGTTCCGGCTTTAGAGAACAACAAAGCCAATAGCATCATAAAATCAGCTACAAAAACAACTGAGCGTAATAACCGTTTAACGGCTGTAGGCAGAAATGTAAAACAGCTTAATATTCTTGGTACAGCGCAGTTTAATGCCGCAAATGTTAAACCAATGCTACTTGAAGCTGATGTATTACATTTAAAGACAGCAGAAGAACTAGGTGCATTGCTCGAAACTGCAAGATCTGATGCTGTTTCAAGTGTAACCACAGCGACAATCGCCGTTCCAAATATGATCACGGAGCTATCTAATGTTGAGGAAATATTAGCAGCATCCGTTACGCAAATTACGATTGCGGAGTTAGAAGCTAACCATGCATTAAAACAATGGGTTGAGAAAGGTATAGATCATCACCAAGGAACAACAACATGCCAGTTTTGCCAATCAGAGGTGACTGTAGAGCGATTAGAGCAGTTGAATAACTACTTTTCAGATACCTACAAAACATTAAGCAAACGAATTGAAAGCGCCATAGCTGACATTTTAGGTAAATCAGTGACATCTAGCATGCCTGACAAAAGGGATTTGTACACAGATCTTCAGACTGGTTTTGACGACCTAAAAGACCAGGCTGAACCTATTAAACTTGAATTTGAAGCTGTAAAAAATGCATTGGTAGCTTTACTGGAAGATAAGAAGAGCAAAATGGCAGAGGTCGTCCCGTTTAATGGTTCTGATTATCCTCTACCAGATCCAACAGACTTATTGGCAAAAATTAATGCTCCAATATTTGTTCATAACGAGAGGGCATCAAATCATTCGACAGAGAAAACTAACGCCATAAACACAATTAAACGCCATTATGTTTACCAAGAAACGCAAGACTACAACCATTCACAAGCACTTACTGAAATTGAAGCATTAGATATAGTTACAAAAAATGCAGGAAACGATATTCGAACTAAGAATGAACGTATTAAGGTTATTGAAGCTGAACTAAACAATATCAATGAAGGCGCTGAAAAGCTTAATGACAATCTAAGACAGTATTTTGGTAAGACGGATATAACTATAAAATTAATCGAAGGGACATATCAGTTTATACGTGAAGAACGTAAAGCTAAGCATTTATCAGATGGTGAGCGTACAGCTATTGCTTTTGCTTACTTCATAACACAGCTGGAAGATGAAGCTCTTCAGGGCGTTCAACCAATTGTCTACATCGATGACCCAATCTGTAGCCTTGATTCAAACCACATCTACAATGTTCTTGGCATTATAAAAAGTAAGTTAAATCATGACAAAGTAGAACAGCTCTTTATTTCTACACATAACTTTGAATTCTTCAACTTGGTTAAGATGTGGTTATCGCATTATAAAGAAGTTGAAGGAAACTTTAGGCGTACAAGGTACTTCCTAATCAACAGAAAAGACAACGAATCACGTATTGATCGCCTACCTGACTTACTAAAAGAGCATCGTTCTGAATATGCTTACTTGATCAGTAAAGTTAAGGAAGCTATTGAAAGGCCGTACAATTTTGATGCTGTTGCGGTCCAGTCGTATGTCCGAAAAGTGATGGAAGTCTATTTTTCATTCAGGTTCAACCTAACTCAATTCAGAGAACACGGTGTAGATAACATTGCATTGCATTTCTTAAAAGGCGCTGCTGATGCTGAAGTGCAATCTAACACTTTGTACGAGTACATGAATGAAAAATGCCATGCCAAATCGATAGAGGTAGGCATGCAACTTCCTGCTGCAGTCCAACCACAATTAGCTCAGATATGGGATATTGTTACTACTGCAATCAAGGTTAATGATAAGCCACATTACGATGCTTATTACGCTTAAACAAAACAAAACAAAAATGGAACGCCTGAGCGTTCCATTTTTCTTATCTGATTTATCTTAAACTTGCTCGCTAGGGTGTCCCCACATTCGCTCACTTGCGTAAGGGTCAGAGATGCTTGAAGTCGATTCACCCACGCCGTCTAATGCGCCTAAAGGTTGTGATCAATTTGTTTGCTCTGCTCTCAACCAAAACTCAGAAAGATCTTCAAACAGGTCGTCGTTATCTAAAATGCTTAAATGGTTTTCGTCGTAACCAAGAATTTGCTCAGCATTCAATTGAGCTGGGCGCGACAACTGGCTTGATAGGCTAATGACGCCATCGTTACTGCTGGTATTAAACAGTTCGCCCGAGTTATAACCAAAGGCTAGGAAGTGAGGGATTTGAATCTTATTGTTATCAATGAATAAGTCAGCGATAAATTTACCTTCTGGGTTTAAATCAACCCATGCAGGCATTACCACGGGGGAGTACTCAACCCCTTGTTTAGCTGACTCAACACCACCGAACGGCGAAGAGATGGTCGTCACGCTGCTTACAAAGTCGCATAACTGTCCAATTCGGCACTGACGAATGCTGTTGGTGACGATAAGCCCGCCCATGCTGTGGGCAACAACATGTAGTTGTTGGTTCTTATATTCATTTACAACCGTATGTAACAGATTGTTCAAGCCTTTCGAATTTAAAGATAAAGACAGGCCAGAAGGGTAGTTAAACACCCATATTTGGTATTTAGATTGGTCGATTTTTTCAATGAGAGGGGCGAAATCTAAAGCGGTGGCATTGATCCCGTGCACAAATAAGATTGGGATTTTATTTGGATCATATTCAGATAGAAAATAGAGCCCTGCATTATCTTCGAGCAAGAATGTGAGTGGTTGCCACATACCGAGTTTTGCATTGCCTTTCTCAAAAGGAGGATCCGATAAATCCACCACGGTGCCTATATCGACGAGGTCTAACTCAATTTTCAGTAATGAGGATAATGAACGATCAACAAAGGCGCTTGGGACTTCATTTTCATTAACTTCTAGGGATACTTCTATTGTGGATTTGTCTTGATGGTTACGAAGGTTAATGACACTGAATGCTTCGTCTGCTTGTAGGGTTAAGTCTTGATTTTTATCTTCAAAGACAAGTAGGTAATGGATGTTGTTCGATAGCTGTAAGTCGATACGGTCACTAGCGATTATTCCGTCGTAACCATCCACTTCGCTTTTATTGATGTCTTTGATTTGCTCAATCACCACGGCCGAACCTGAGGCGGGTTGGCTCAAAATGAGTTGGTATTGGTTGGTAATGGAGTCGATCGCATCTATCTCATGGGATAGGTTTCTAAAGTTACTGCACCCGAACAGTGCTGAACTGATTAGCAGCACAGTAAGTAATCGCTTCATTACATTTTCATCCTTAGATCAACTCGTTCCATCATTGAATCAATAGCCTGTGTTTAATAGTAGCAATAAAACAACGCTTAACAAAAAGGCAAGCAAGCGACTAAAAAGTTCGCTTGCCTGCCTTTGAGTTTTAGTTACTCAGTGAGTGAATATTGAACGCTAAAGCGTGTTTTTGTACACCTTACCGTCTTTCATGATCAGTTTCTGTGTATCGGTGTTTGCCACACATGCCACGCCTTCCAGTGGGTTACCGTCGATGATCAATAGGTCGGCATATGCCCCTTCAACGATTTGGCCTAGTTTGCCTTCTTGATAAGGGTGTTGGTAAGTTGACATCTCGAATAAACGTCCACAGTTTGATGTTGCCATACGAAGTGCTGTGATGATGTCGAATACTTGCTCAATCGCACCTAGTTCGTTCAGTTGGGTCGCGTGAACATTGGTTTCGCCCACACAATCAGTACCAAAAGCGATGTTTTTGATGTCGTATTTCTTAATCAGTTCTGCTGACTTGAACATGGCTTTGCCTACGCGTTCTGTCTTGCGGTATGTCTCTTCATTTGGCAACGGGATCTTGCGCTCTGCAATCAATGAAGAAGTAAAGTAAGAAGGAATCACCCAAATACCTTTCTCTTTAATGATCTCCGCAATGTCGTCGTCCATGATGGTCGCGTGTTCGAAAGACATCACGCCTGCTTCAGCAGCTCTGCGCATCGCATCAGAAGTGTGGATGTGCGCAGCAACATAAGTACCGTAGTCTGAAGCGGCTTGCACAGCGGCTTCCATCTCGTCAGAAGTAAATTGTAATGTGTCTAGTGGATCGAAGGTTGATGATGCACCGCCGCCTGCCATGATCTTGATTTGTGACGCGCCCATAAACAGTTGTTCACGTACCGCTTTCAATACTTCTGAACGGCCATCGGCCACTCGCATGCGCCAAGCTTCATCATTGGCGAGTCTTCGTGCCCATTAGCTAAACGTTCTTGCGCTTGGTTCTGGCGGTAATCTGAGTGACCACTAGTTTGTGAAATCGCCGCCATTGAAGGCAGAATACGTGGGCCAGTTGCGTAGCCGTTATCGATACTTTTCTTAAGGCCAAGCGTGTTACCCGCTACATCACGAATGGTGGTAAAGCCGCGCATCAGCATCTCTTCTGAAATCTTCGCCGAGCGAATCGCCACTTCTTCACGTGTCATGGTATCAATCACATTGAAAGGTGCAGATAGCGTGATATGAACGTGCGCATCAATCAAACCTGGCATTACCGTGCCACCCTGAGCATCGATAATTTCATCCGCTAACGTTGTATCAACCTCGCCAATTTGTGTAATCAAGTTGTCTTCAATAAGAATTGATACGTTCTTGATTAGGTTGTTATCAACACCGTTAAATACGTTCGCGTTAGTGATTAGCTTTTTCATAGTCTGCACCTTTTGGAAATGAGAGTGTGTCGCTGATGGAGTTATCTTATGGCGGGCAGTATTTGAAAAATGGCCATTTGGTGACAAGCAATGATGAGAGTTATCTTTTGGTGCATTTCTATATTTTTGAAAATTGCTTTATAGAGGGAAGCGAATTATTGGTGTGAGAAATGATGAATCGATAAAAACTAATAATTTCGAATGGAATGGTTGTGGTGTCATCAAATGGTAAGTTTTGCTTCGATTCGAACGCTAAGATGTATTTCAAATCGAGGTTACTTATCCAATTAGAGAGAAACAGAATGACTAAATCAGACAAAGTTTACGGATTCAATACACCACAACGTCTATTCGTTGGTTACACGTTAGCTGTGCTGGTGGACTTAGTGGTTCTTAACTTCTTTGATGAGTACTGGGACTTTGTAAACATTGAATCTTTCACTATCTCTTTGATTGCGGCGTTGTTGTTGCAGTTGTTGTTGAAGCTCTCTATTGGTTTAGAGCACAAGATTGCTGAGCACTTCAAAAGCAAGCCGGGCACCGCACCTAAGGTTTACCGAGCAATCACCACTTACATCATTTTAGTGGGTTCAAAATTCGTGATGCTAGAAGCGATTAACTTGTTGTTCGGTGAGAAGGTGAGCTTTACTGGTCCTTGGAATGGTGTGGTTGCGTTCTTTGCTGTGGTATTTACGATTCTGATTGCCGAAGTGATTGTATCGAAGATCTACTTTGCTCTTGATGATAAGCAAGACGCAAACTTGAATGAAAAGACAGCGTAAGCGAAAGTTGAATAGAAATCGGGAGTTTGAAACGAACTCTCAACTGAGAAGGGTTAGCAGTTTTGCTAGCCCTTTTTGGTTTCTGTTTACCTGCATTCCATTTATCGATTTCTTACTTATTTAATAATCCACGCAGTTTTAAGTGTGGCAGTTCAAGGCTTTCTCTATTGACTATATGAAGAGTATAGCTCTGCCGAAACTATCTTCAGAATAGCAAAATACGCTGCTTACCCATGATTCTTTTTGTGTTCAAGTCGCACACCAATTTGTACAGTCAGAGTGGTGTGAATCAATACTAATTATTTCTATCTTGTTGAATATTAGAGTGTACTTTAGGTGTTGAGATTTCTTTACTGAAAATAAAATATGCATTTTGTGTCATATTGTTTATTAGCGCATATGTTTGTGGAGGGAACACTACAAATCGATATAGGAAATCTAATGAAAGTAATCTTATCTAACCTTGGGTTAGCGACAACATGTCTATTTTCTTCGTTCGTAAATGCGCAACCACAGCTCCTAGTTCAGCCACAGCTTTCGATTCAACCACACCTACCTGTTATTGCTGATGAAGTGATGTATCAACTGTCACATCAAACGTTGACTGAAACATCGGGCGATCGATACACGCAGCAAATTGAACACGCGAGCGCGTCATTCATTAAGCTTCATTTCAATTCGCTTGTTATACCCAAAGGTAGCCTGTTGCGCTTGAGTTCGAGCACCAGTGATGAGGGTGTTGAATATCATGAGAGTCAGACAGATTGGTTTGCTCAGTCTATTTCAGGTGACACCATGTTGATTGAGGCGATGCCAAACGCAAACGGCCAATACCCTGAATTCGAGATAGACTACTACATGGCGGGTAAGAGTGCAGATGAGGAGGCATTGGCAACACTATCGACATGTGGCGTTAACGAGCGCAGAGATGTTGCCTGTTGGGAAGAGTCTCATCCAGGTAAGGTGGCTTGGACAACACCCGTTGCAAGGCTATTAATCAATGGACGTAGTTTGTGTACCGCTTGGCGAGTTGGGCCAAATAACCATATGTTCACCAATAACCACTGTGTCGCATCAGAATCAGAACTGAGAAATACAGAGGTATGGTTTAACTATCAGCGCCGTACTTGTGACGGCTCTATGGCCACCACGGTTAAAGTCATGGGAAGTAAGATACTCAGCACCAATTATGATTTGGATTACACACTTTTCACCGTTGATGATTTTTCAAAAATTGAGTCGTTTGGTTATCTAGGCTTGGATGCTCAAGAGCCAATCTTTGGCGATGGTATCTACATTCCTCAACACGGGGCGGGTAAGCCGAAAGAGCTCGCTATTGAGAGTGATCAAAATGGTTCAGGATTGTGTCAGATCGATGTGGCTTCAGCGAATGGGCGAGGATTAAATACGGATACTGGCTATTTCTGTGACACGATTGGAGGCTCGTCTGGGTCACCTGTTCTGCGAACCGATAACAACAAAGCCATTGCTTTGCATCATTTCGGAGGCTGCGAAAACCAAGGCGTAAAAATCAGTAAAATTTGGCCATTAGTGGCTTCGTATTTCAATGACGAGCTACCTAACGGCTCAGTTGGTGAGCCTAAGAATGAGATCCCAGAAGTGACTTTAGGAAGCCTAATAACCGATCTCGCCGCGACGTCCGGCCAACAAAAACTGTTTGTGCTCAAAGCCGCAAACCGTACCAGTGATGTAACTGCAACTATCAAGCAAGGAGTGGGTGACGCCGATCTCTATATTCGTTCTGGCGCGCAACCAACGAAAAGTACTTACGATTGCCGACCTTATCGCTCTGGCAACTTTGAAAGCTGCGAGGTGCCTATGGCGGATGAAGATCTCTATATCATGATTAATGCGTTCCGAAGTTTTTCCGGATTATCCCTGTTGTTGTCAGAGTCTCAATAATCAACGAGAAGTCAGTTTACGAAATTCATAATAAAGGCGAGTCGGTTAGGCTCGCTTTTGATTATTATAATTAAACAGAATGATTAATAAAAATGGAGATGGTGGTGATATTTGATAGTTTTAAATATCTAATATGTTAATAGTAAATACCATTTCCTTAATTGTTATAAGGTAATTCTATTAATATAAATCCATAATTTTTTTGAGGCGTTTAATCCTGTTTATATAAAAATATACCCGACACCAAACTTTAATATTCATAAAAGTAATCATTGCTTTAACCAAGATCACAAATATCAATGAGCACTGTATTGCATATTTTGTTTTTGAGTTATTTTCCTGCCGCCAATCATAAAGGAAAAATAATAATGAAAAAAACAATAGCGTTAGTGTCTGTAACCGCCTGCCTAAGTCCGTTTACTTATGCTGATAATAGTAATGTTATCACCGGTGAATCGCCTGAAGGTGTCTACGTTCAATACCAATCGATGAATCAAGTGACTGAATCGATGAAGCAAGATGGCTTTACTTTGCATCGTTGTGGGATCAACACGCTTCGCAATAACATCCAAGCAAATCAAGGCTTGGAAGTCCCTCATAGTCAGATCCAATGTGTGTATTCAAAACCGGGTCAATCAACGAGTGATGAGTCTGAGCTAATCTATTGGCATTTGAACATTCTTTATAGCATGGAGAATGAAAACTTCGTTGCTGAGAGTGAATTTTCTGAGCGTTATACCAGCGAGATCTATACCCATAACCCTGAATATCTTCTAGACATTGGTCCGCATTATTACCGTCAACGCTCGGAAGTTGAAGCGTTGGGAATGAAGGTAGGTGAATGTAACCTACAAAAAATCTATTACTTTAGTGCACCTACGGAAGAGTCATACTTGTCAGATCTAGCATCTTGCCCTGTATATAAGGCCGACGGTGAGCTTTCTGGTAATATTACAGTGGAAATTAATCATACCCCGGCTAATTTGGGTTACAGTGAGCGTCTTGTCAAATTTTACGCTATTTAATCGTGTGAAAGTTTGAGCGGATTTTTATATTAATAATCTGGCCCATATTCATTTGAACATTCTAATTTAGTATTAAATGAAAAAGGGTTGGTAATAAATACCAACCCTTTTAGGTCTATCGAAGTTTATGTACATATAGAGATGCCACAGAAAACTCAGAATCGTGTTTTTATTAAAAAGGTTATGAGCTATATAGCATTCAGTTTATAAGCCTCTATTAAATAGAGATTTAAAAATCGTATTTTAGACCAACTTGTGGCATGAATTCGCCTAAGTTGGCACCTTGAGCTTTAAGCTTTCGATAGCCGAGAGCTGCTTCAAAAGCCCAATTGCTGCCGAATTTCGTATCGGAAATGGCATACGTTTCGTATAAGTCAATGTCCTGACCGCTCTCTTCAAGCTTACTAATGCTACCCAAAACTTTCAGTGTCCAATTCTCACTCATATGAATGAAAGAGCCTAGCTCTAAACCATAACCATCCGCGGTGTAGCTCGCATCAGATATATCAGGTGGTGTTATACCATTTTTGCCAGGAGTAGAGCTTCCGGTTGTACCTTTGTAGCTTTGTTTAAATGACGTCTTGTTTACTTTTATATAAGGTGAATAAGAGCCTAACTCAAAGTAGTAGCCGATGCCGAAATCTTGCTTTGTTGTTGAAGCATAGGTTGTTGTTGAAAAATGTTGGCTTTGAAAGCTAGGGCCATCAAATGAGCTATAACTGATGTTGTAGTCAGCAAAGATATGGTCGTAGAAATTCCAAGATAAACGACCGTACCCACCAAGGCTACTTTCTGCATGCCCAATTACTGAGTCAGATAGGCCATCATCAATGCCATATTGAGCACCAAATGAGATAGAAGAGAAGTCATTCGCAGCAGCAGGTAAAGACGTTAACGCAGCAAGTAAAATTAAATGTTTCTTCATGTGTAACTTCATTATTTGTAAAAAGTTGCGGCATTGTAATTACTTTATTTAACCTGTCTGTTGCGGAAACTAACATTCTGAAAATGATATGTAATGATTGTTTTCTTGTGGTGAATAATGTTGCTTATTGTTGGTTGTAAAATCTATTCACCATTTTGATACACCACATCGCCACGCAGTACAGTCATCAATACTTGAGTCTTGGCGATGCCTCTTGCTGACAAGGTGGTGATGTCTTTATCTAGAATGGCGAAATCTGCAGACTTCCCAACTTCAATAGAACCTGTTACGTCTTCAATTCCTAGGCTCTTGGCTGCGTTGAGAGTGTAAGCGTCGATGGCTGTGTAGATATCGGTTAGGCCTGTTTTGCCCATGATTAAGCTGTTTGCGATTCCGACCAAAGGGTTGATGTCGTGAACATTCCAGTCACTGCTTAGAGTGATATTGGCGTCGGTTTTGAGTATTGCATCGAGGTTCATCATGGCTTTAGCACGGCGGGCGCCAAGGAAAGCTTCCGCCCATTGGTGTTGATGCCTTGCAACGTAATCAGAGCCGACTTGAAAATCTGCAGTTACGCCAAGTTGTTTAAATCGTGGAACGTCCTCATCATTGATCAATTCAACGTGGGTTAACGTGTATGGCTTTTGCGAACCTTGTTTACGCACGCTCTCTATGGCATCCAAAGATTCACGAACCGCACCGTCACCAATAGCATGTATATGAGCGCTAAAGCCGATTTTTTCTAGGGCCGTTAACCACTGTTTCATCTGTGCTGGTGGAATGTAGTTCAAGCCATTAGGAGAGCTTGGTAAATAGGTATCTAAGTAAGGGGCAAGCGTTTTTGCTGTGCCATTAATGAAGATGCCATCGCTGTACATTTTCACCTGTTCGACCAGTAGTAGGCGGCTTTTGTTATCGGAATACATTTTCTCGAATACCTCGAGCTGAGAAGGCATTGCCATGGAAGGGTAAACCCAAGGACGCAATGAGACGCGTGCTGTGAGATCTTGGTTTTGCTCGGCTTCTAGCCAAACGTCATACCAACCGCGCTTCCAATACATTCTACCGTCACCTATGGTGGTGATGCCGTGGGCAGCCGCTTCTTCAAGGCCGTACATTAAGCCTTGGTAGCTCTGCTCAAAGAGCTCGCTTTGACTGTTCCACGCCATTTCCATGACTTGATCACCGGCGTTGTCCAGTAAGATGCCATTGAGCTTACCGCTTGCAGGATCTTTTAAATATGCTCCGCCTTGTGGGTCTGGTGATTGCGGACTAATTCGGGCGATTTTTAGCGCTTTGGAGTTAACCCACATTGAATGTGAAGTCTGCTCCATGATCACGACTGGTCGATCGGGGAAGACACTGTCGATGATCTCAAGTGGTGTGTATTCAGAATCGCTATCGAGAGTCGATTCCAAAGAAAAGCCATAACCCATTAGCCAACCTCTGCCAACGGTATCAGCATTGATCTTACAGGCTTCTAAGTAGAGGATTTGCTCTTCGAGTGTTGCTTCAGAATCGAGTTCACAGGTGCCACCCAGCTCTGAGGCCGCTTCGAAAACATGGTTGTGGTTGTCTATGAATCCTGGAAGGACGAAGTTTTGTTTTAGGTCGATAAATTCAGCGTCAGAGCTAGCAAATTGTCGCGCTTGTTGTTCACTCCCTATGAAAGAAATCTTGCCGTTCTGCGTGACGATACTGTTGGATTCATAGTGACCATAAATGATCGCGTCAGTAAAAACGCGACTATCGGAGGCTGTGACTGTTAATGATGTAGCCAAACCCATTGTACAAACGAGTTGTTTTAATAGTCGTACTTTTAGTTTTGAGTGCATTTTCATAGTGATTCACATTAATAACTTCCCCGTCTATTGTAAGGTTAGAATAATTGATTGGCTGAATCTAAGTTTTATTTCTAAAGAGTTAAACTTACGTTTGTCGAATAAATGTTAGGTAAGTCACTGATTAACAGAGTAAGAACTGAACTTTCCTTTAAAGTTAACGTATAGGGTTATCTATAACGAATAAATTTATCGAGTCGAGGTTAGGATGAAGAAAATATTATTGCTGCTGAGTGTCATTCTGTTGGGTGGATGCGTGGGGATGCCAGAAACCGTCAAGCCAGTTCAGCAGTTTGAATTGGATAGATACTTAGGGAAATGGTACGAAGTGGCTCGCTTAGACCATTCTTTTGAGCGCGGCTTAAGTAATGTGAGCGCTGAATACAGCCTACGCGATGATGGCGGCGTGAAAGTGATTAACCGCGGTTATTCGGCTGAAGAGGGCGAATGGAATGAGGCAGAAGGCAAAGCGTACTTTGTTGAAGGTAGCGACCAAGGTTACTTAAAAGTGTCGTTCTTCGGTCCGTTTTATGGTGCCTATGTGGTATTTGAATTGGAAGAGGAAGGGTACCAATACGCCTTCGTTTCTGGGCCCGACACTGATTACTTATGGCTACTAGCAAGAACGCCTGAAGTCGCACCTGAAGTGATGGAAAAGTTTAAAGCGATGTCGAAAGAGCGTGGGTTCAATACCGATGAGCTGATCGTTGTGGAACATACCCAATAAACCGATCGCTGTTATTGGTGAGAGTGATTGAGTGATGATTGATAAGGCACAGAGGATGAACTTCTCTGTGCCTTTTTAATTATCTGAGAGTTAGTCTTGCTTACGCACTTGCAACACGCTCAGTACTGATAGCGAAAGGAAGAACGCTGGGTCGCTCCAACCAAAGCCAACAAAGATGCCCGTGAAAGCGGCATACAGAGTGATGATCGCACCGAGCATATTGGTGACAACCAAGCCTTGGATGAGTTTCTTGGCACTGACTCCCGTTTCAATATCTCGCAGTAACCATGTTATCGCTGCAATACCACCAAGGAAGATACTGGTATGTTGAGAGAGAAAATAAGCGTACTTATCATTAATTTCCACGCCGTACATAGGCCACATGACCGTTGGTAGAAAAAACAACGCGAAGGCAAAACCTGCGTAAATGATGCCGTGTAGGCTTAAAAACGTTTTATTGTTCATTTGTTATCTCTCTATCTCGTGCCTTTCGCTAATTCTTTATTCATTCCATTAGCCGTTGATTGGGCCTTTGTTAATGGTAGTTAATGGCTGGTTCACGTCAAAAATCACGCCGCGAACTTCATCTACGCCCATCTCTTTCAAGCGAGCGGCATGCATGGCTAAGTAAGCCTCAGCACTGAGTTGATCTTCAAAAAGGTAGACACCACCGCCCAGTTTTTCGGTTTGGTTTTCTGTCCAGATTTTCCAGATCATGCCCGGCTCGTTGTTGATGGACTTAGCTAGGTCGACGAGTGCGTTCGACATCTCTTCACCGAAAGGGCCGTTAAATTCAAAATCAACTTGCAGTAGTTTCATGGTGTTTCTCCGTTTAACAAATTTCGTTTAACAAAATCCGCTGAAAATAGGTGTTTAAGACAAACAAGCCATTCTCGTTTGTTGTTGAGATTTATATTGCCTGTTGAAATAGATATTACCTGTAAAAAACAGACAGGAAAGTTCATAATATTGCCATTAACTGTCAGGATTTTAGACCGATGAGATTAAAGACCACCCTCGACCAATGGCAAACACTCTATGAGATAGACCGTGCTGGCAGCATTCAGGCGGCGGCACTGCAATTGAATAAGAGCCACACCACGCTGATTTATGCGTTGAGAAAACTGGAAGATCAATTGGGCGTGTCTTTGGTTCAGGTTGAAGGTCGAAGGGCAGTGTTATCGGAAGATGGCAAAGCCTTATTGCGTAGGGCGAGCAGCATGCTGGAACAAGCGCGAGAGCTTGAGCTGATCAGTGAGCAGTTAGCAAAGGGTGTGGAATCTGAAATTGTGGTCGCAGTTGATCACCTATGCTGCCTTGAGCGTCTTTATAAGCCGATGGCTGCGTTTATGGCAGAGAACAACACCACTTCAATCCAAGTGGTTGAAACATCCTTGTCGAAGACCACTGAAATGGTCACTCAAGAACGAGCCGATGTTGCCATCATCAACCTGCCAATTACCAATTACTCGGCCGAAGCCTTTGGGTTTACCAATATGGAGCCCGTTGTAGCCAGTTCGCACCCGTTGGCTAACGTGTCATCCATATCGCTCAACCAGTTGTCGTCGCTACCACAAATAGTGGTGAGAGATTTAGGCTCGGTTGAAAAACTGGGCGAGAAAAAGGATGTGGGTTGGTTGAAGTCGAGCCAGCGTATTACGGTCGATAATTTTGACCACGCCTTTGGAGCGGTAGAGCAGGGTGTAGGGTATTGCAGGCTACCTAAACATATTGTCGATAGCCGAGGAAGTGACAAGCTCACTGTGTTGAACGTGGAAAATGGCAGTGGCTATCAAGTGCCGCTGCATCTGACTCTGCCGAAAGGTGCGAAGACAGGCCCAGCCGCAAAACGTTTCTACGAACTGCTTCTTGAATCAGCCCAGAATGCGAACTAAGTGCTATGAGAAACTTAACTATGAACTATGAGTTATGAGCTATGAGCTATTAACGAGGCTGGTTGCCGTTCAAGAATAGCGCGACACATTCACGAGTGTAGTGAAGCCTTTCTTCTTCTGACTCGCCGCTATCGTGGCCGAAGAACGACCAATACGCCGACTTACCATGAAACATCAGCAACAGTTGACGTGCCGCTATGATTGGCGAGCTTGTAGAAGAGAGCGTTAAGTCGCCAGACTCTATCTTTGTCTGCAAGTAATCAGCGAGTAACTTAGTGGTCTTCTGTGGCCCTGTTTCTAAATAAATAGAGGCAATTTCTGGGTGCGTGTTGGATTGACTCACCGCGTTCTGAAAGGTTTGTCGAGACTGTTCATCAAGTAACAAATCCTGAAACTTCACACCAAATTTCACCAACTCATCACCCACCGCCGCATTCATATCAAAGGCAGCAGGGCTAAGTTCGCGCTCTGCACACTTGGTTTGCATGCAGGTTTCGAAAAGTTCGTCTTTATTTTTAAAGTGAGAGTAGACCGTTTGCTTGGAAACGTTCGCCGCTTTGGCTATCTGATCCATATTGATCTTGAAGCCATGCTCAGAGAAAAGCTGGCTTGCTGCGGTTAAGATCTGCGATCTCTTCTGTTCACTCTTGATGATTTTAGTCACGTGCTGTTTCTCATTGCTTGGTACTTGGTGTTGCTCAGTTCAATGCATTTCGTTCTGCGTTAAGCATTATGCTTTTTGTGATGGTTTTATCAATCATTAACGATGAAACTTACTTTTAACACAATCAAACTAGACAGTCTAGTTTGGTTTGGTTAGTCTAAAAAAAGAATAGGATTGAGTACCGCATAGGAACAGGAAGTATGTATAAATTGATGAAAGGAAGTGCGGTGGCGTTGTCTCTATCGGCTTTTCTTGTTGGATGTGGCGAAAAGGAACAAGCCCAAGATTCGGTTGATTCAACCAATCAAACGGCTTCGAGCGTCCAAACCATTTTAACTGTAGAAACGATGGCCTTAGCGCTGTCTTCCTCTTATGCAGTGCAGCGTGAATATGTTGGTGTGGTTAAGGCAGGTCAGCAAGCTAATTTAGGTTTCGAGCTGGCAGGTAAAGTGAATGAGATTCTGGTTGATGTCGGTGACATAGTAACCGAAGGTCAACCCCTTATTCGATTAGACACTCAACTGTTACAGACTGAATCGAGCCAGCTAAAAGCGCAAGCAGAAGAAGTGAAAGCTCAACTGAGCCTTGTTGCGGCGAACCTAAAACGTCAACGTTCATTGAAAGCGAAAGGCTTCAGTGCCGAAGCGGAGATTGATTCACTAACCAGTGAGCAACGTGTGTTACAGGCTAACTTACTGCGCATTGACGCCTCGGTAAAAGGTAACGACCTAAAATTGGTTAAATCGACGATTCTTGCGCCGTATTCGGGCACCATCGCAACGCGTTTTGTATCGCTCGGCGATGTGGTCAATGTCGGCAATCCAACTCTTACATTGCTGGCATCGGAAGGCAAAGAAGCCTTCATCGGTATTCCTGCTCACCAAATGCAAAAAGTCACCTCACTTTCTTCCCCTAACATTCGAGTTGGACGTACAGATTATGCCGTGGAGCTGTTGAATCCGGGAGCCATGGTCGACACGCAATCCCGGAGTGTCGGCTTACGTTATCTTTTCCCCGAACAAGCGTCTGTTTTAGAAGGTCAACTTGCGTACCTTAAATTTGATGAACAGATTGATGAGCAAGGTTACTGGGTGCCATTAACGGGTTTGATTGATGGCTTGCGCGGTGTGTGGAATATCTTTGTGATTGGCGATGGCAACAAGGTTGAACGTAGAAGTGTTCAAGTGTTGTTTGCTAACAATCAACAAGCGTACGTGAGTGGTGCGATTGAAGATGGTGAGCAGGTTATTGCGAGTGGTTTACATCGCTTGGTTCCGGGCCAAACCGTGAAGCCAGTAAGCACTGCTGCTGAATAGGGAATAGTATGAAAATCATAGAGACTATTTCCAATACTCGACTGCTCATCTTGATGACGGCGCTACTGATGGTGAGTGGTATTTCTGCGTTCATGACACTGCCTCGTGCAGAAGACCCAGTAATCATCAACCGTTATGCAAACATCACAACCAGCTTTCCCGGTGCCAGTGCCGAACGTGTAGAAACCTTGGTCACTGAGGTGATTGAGAACAAACTGCGTGAGCTGAGTGAAGTTAAACTGGTGAGCTCAACCTCAAGGCCGAGCGTGTCGATTGTCACGCTAGAGCTTAATGACACCATCACTGAGCCCGAACCCGTCTGGTCGCAAGCGCGTGACAAGCTATCTGATATCGAATCCATTTTACCTGCGGGTGCGCATTCTCCCGATCTCGATAGCGACCATACCTATGCTTTCACGACCATCGCATCTCTGACTTGGTCTGGCGCAGGTGAGCCTGACCGTTTAACTCTCGGGCGTTATGCCAAAGAGCTCGCCAAGTGGTTACGAACGTTGTCGGGTACCGAATTCGTTGATGAATACGGTATGCCGCAAGAAGAGATTCAAATCAGTTTACGTACGGCCGATGCCGCTGCTTTAGGGCGTTCAAGTGCCAATATCGCCGAATCGTTGGAAGGGGCAGATGCTAAGAACTCGGCGGGTGAACTGGTCAGTGCGTATTCACGTTTTGGTTTAGAGATTGAATCAGAACTTGATTCCATTGAACGCATCAAGCAAGTCCCAATTGCCACCGACAGCAATGGCCACATCATCCGTATGGAAGATATTGCTTCTGTGAAACGTGGTGAAAAAAAACCACAAGACCAAATTGCCATTATTGATGGTGAGCCGGGAGTCATTGTCGCGGCAAGAATGCACCCTGATCTGCGTGTTGATAACTGGACGTCTCGAGCCAACGCGCTGATTAGCAAGTTTGAGCAAGAGTTACCAAGTAACGTTAAGGTGACTGTACTATTTAATCAGCAAGGTTATACCGAGACTCGCTTAGACGATTTAGGCAAGAGCTTGATGATCGGTTTCGGTCTGATTTTGATTGTTCTATTTGTCACTTTAGGCGTGCGTGCCGCGATCTTAGTGGCAATTTCTCTGCCGTTAACCTCATTGTTGACCCTGTCGATCATGAAAATGACCGGTGTACCGATTAACCAAATGTCGGTGACAGGCCTAATTGTAGCGCTGGGGATCATGGTCGATAACGCGGTGGTGATGGTCGATACTATTCAGGCATATCGCTTGAAAGGGCAACACAGAGCGGAAGCGACCATGAATGCGTTGAAGCACTTGTGGGTGCCGTTATTAGGCTCAACCTTAACTACCGTGTTGGCGTTTGCCCCGATTATTTTGATGCCGGGTGCATCGGGTGAGTTTGTCGGTGGTATTGCGATTACCGTTTCGTTCTCGTTGATAGGTTCTTATGTGATTTCGCATACCTTAATTGCTGGCTTAGCGACCAAGTTACTGCCGAAGCAACTCAGCGACGTTGATAAGAAAGGGCAACATCATTGGTATATGACAGGCTTAAGAATTCCTGCATTAACACGTTGGTTCTCATCTTCTGTTCGCTTTGGTGTCACGCATCCAATCATTACTATTGCTTTGGTGTTGTTGGTTCCGTTTACTGGCTACTGGAGTATGTCTCAACTGACTGAGCAGTTCTTCCCGCCATCAGACCGAGACATGTTTGAGATTCAGGTATACATGCCACCTCAAGCCAGCATTTATGCGACGAAAAATACCTCGGAAAAAATAGACGACATCATTCATCGCTATCCAGAAGTGGAGCGCATTGATTGGCTAGTGGGTGCTAACTTCCCATCTTTCTATTACAACTTGCAAGCAAGGCAAAACAACGCGCCTTACTTCTCACAAGCGATGGTTAAAACAGAGAACTTTGACCAAGCCAACGCACTAATCCCTGAGTTGCAAAAAGTGCTAGATAACGAGGTGCCGGAAGCACAAATCTTGGTACGAAAGCTTAATCAAGGGCCTCCATTTACTGCGCCCGTTGAGCTGCGTGTTTATGGTGAAAACCTCGATACATTAAAAGCGATTGGTGAAGATGTTCGACTGATTCTGGCAGGTGTGCCTCATGTGACTCACACACGAGAAACACTGCAGCCGGGTACGCCGAAGGTGTGGTTGAAGGTTGATGAGGACACTGCGAAACTTAACGGGATTTCACTCAACCAATTTGCAGGTATGCTGCAAACTACGCTAACAGGCCGTGAAAGTGGCTCTGTGATAGAGGGCAGTGAATCGGTACCAATCCGTGTTCGTGTTGCAGATGATGCGCGTGAAAACTTAGCGCATCTGAGTAACATTCGTTTGCCGATTAGTTCTGATGTTTACTCAACGGGGATTAACGTTTCAACTTTAGCAGAGCTTGAACTGACGACCAGTCGCGGCGCGATTACTCGTCGTAACGGACAACGAGTGAATACCATTGAAGGCTACATTGAAGCGGGCGTCTTACCACAAACCGTCCTTAACGAGTTCCAAAAACGCTTAGAAAGCTATGAGATGCCATCGGGTTATACGATTGGTTTTGGTGGTGAATCAGCTGAGCGTGACAATTCAGTCAACAGCCTTATTTCGAATGTCGCCGTTGTGGTGGTATTGATGGTGTTAGTGGTGGTGATGTCGTTCAACTCGTTCCGAATGAGTAGCATCATCTTCATGGTGGCAGGATTAGCTGGTGGCCTAGGGTTGCTGTCGGTGTGGATCTTCGGGTATCCATTTGGCTTTACGGTGATCATCGCTATGCTCGGGATTGCGGGCTTAGCGATTAACGCTGCTATCGTGATTCTGACGGAATTGAAACTCGATGAACAAGCTTCATCCGGTAATGTGGATGCGGTAGTTGAGGCGGTGATGTCGTGTACGCGTCATATCAGCTCAACCACGATAACAACCGTTGGCGGTTTTATGCCATTGATCATCGCTGGTGGTGGCTTCTGGCCTCCGTTCGCGGTCGCGATTGTTGGCGGAACGGTATTAACCACGCTTATTTCTTTCTACTTTGTGCCTGTGGTTTATCATTTAATGACTAAAAACCAGCGTAAGAAAGTCGTCATAGCAACAGCATAATCCCTCTCTTAAGGACGATTACTCCTCTCCTTTGAGGGGAGCAATACTCACTGAAATACATCAAAATACTCATCAAATCGGCTTTTTAGATCGATCTTTTCCATTGTTTTTCGGTACCTCACTGGCATTATTATCAATGAAAAGTAGTGTGTTATTCGAATATCTAATGGGTTGCTGTCTGAAGTGATGTCTTTTCTAAATACCTTTAAAATCGTATGTGAATTCATAAATTTGACATGTGTCACACTTTACTTAATTCGCTCTTTCTAATGTAATCAATCATTGTTGCTTCTACTGCGTGTTTACTTTTCTCTCTCCCGTTTCGCTTTAATCCTTTTCCGCACATGGCTCAACTCGTGTGGCACGTATATGGTGTGCGTCTGAATTGCATCAATTTCCCACATCTTACTTTCATAACTGGAAGGTTAGTTTCCAAGTTTGTTTGGTGAGCTTTCAATTTCAACTCCTCATAATGCGCCAAATGTAACAATGTATTTCAAAGTGTAACAATTAAGTCATATTTTTTGTGTGGTTTTAACTGTGCGGCAATGTTTCGGCTACGCTGTGCTGTCGTTTTAATTCGGCAGTTTTAACTGTACTGAGAAGGGTTTAATTCAGTTTCGCTTTGAGATGCGTCGTTTCACATGCTCAACACATAAATATTCTAATGACCATGACAACCAGTACTCGGGCGTTCGTTCTGAGGCTGGATAACCATCGAGAAAGTTAATGGAAGCTTCAAGATATAAACGCATTTTATCGAGAGCAAATCTGTCGAGGATTGGTTTGGTGGGAACCGTCCTGATGCTCGAAGGATGCAATTCAGCATTGCTCGACCCAAAAGGTAGCGTTGGCGTTCAGGAAAAGGAGCTAATTATTACTGCTCTGTTGCTGATGCTGATTGTAGTCATCCCCGTGATTCTGATGACCATCTACTTTGCTTATAGATACCGTGAAAGCAACACCACAGAAGAGTATGCACCTGACTGGGCGCACTCAACCAAGATTGAAATAGTGGTATGGACGATTCCAATCATCATTATTGCGATTCTGGCCACCATCACTTGGCGAACAACACACGAACTGGAGCCTTCCAAGCCTCTGGAGAGTGACGTTAAGCCTATGGTGATCGAAGTTGTCTCTCTGGACTGGAAATGGCTGTTCATCTATCCGGAGCAAAACATTGCGACGGTTAACTATGTTGCGTTCCCGAAAGATGTACCGGTGACGTTTAAGCTGACTTCAGACAACATCATGAACGCGTTCTTTATCCCGCGTCTTGGTTCGCAGATTTATGCGATGCCGGGAATGGTGACCAAGCTGAACTTGATTGCTAACCATGAAGGCGACTTCAAAGGTTTTGCATCGAACTACAGTGGTAAAGGGTTCTCTCAAATGAAATTCACCGCATCAGCAATGCCTGACCAAGTGGCGTTTCTAAACTGGGTGGAAAAAGTGAAGGCTAGCCCAGACCGTATTGAAGATTGGGAGCAGTTCCGTTCATTGGCTGCGCCAAGTGTTGCTGAACCTGTGACTTTTTTCTCCAGTATCCCACCATTTTTATTCACTGATGTCGTGACCCAGCACCCTGGTTCAATGAACTGTTTGCCGGAAACCCAAGGATAATCGTCATGTTTGGAAGATTAACTCTAGACTCAATTCCCTACCACGAACCCATTATTGTAGTCACTTTAACCATGATTGCTTTGGTGGGTGCTTTAGTGGTGTTCGCGGTAACTAAAGCAGGTAAGTGGCAATACCTTTGGAATGAATGGTTTACGTCTGTAGACCACAAAAAACTGGGCTTCATGTACATTGCGGTTGCGATGGTGATGTTAGTTCGTGGCTTTGCTGATGCGGTAATGATGCGTAGTCAGCAATTGCTTTCTGCAGCCGGTGAGACGGGCTATTTACCGCCACATCACTACGATCAGATCTTCACGGCTCACGGCGTGATCATGATTTTCTTCGTAGCGATGCCATTGGTTATCGGTTTGATGAACATTATCGTGCCGCTGCAAATTGGTGCTCGTGATGTTGCATTCCCTTACTTGAATAACTTAAGCTTCTGGCTGTTTGTGGTGGGTATCATTCTAACCAACATGTCACTGGGCTTAGGTGAGTTTGGCCGTACGGGTTGGTTAGCGTATCCACCGCTTTCCGGCATTGAGGCAAGCCCGGGAGTAGGTGTCGATTATTGGATATGGGCACTGCAAATATCCGGTGTGGGTACCACACTAACGGGTGTGAACTTCTTTGCGACCATTTTGCGCATGCGTACTCCGTCTATGCCAATGATGAAGATGCCAGTGTTCACATGGGCATCTCTGTGTGCCAACATCCTGATCATCATCTCTTTCCCGATCCTAACTGTGACCATTGCGTTACTGACTTTGGATAGATACATCGGCACGCACTTCTTCACCAATGACCTTGGTGGCAACGTGATGATGTATGTGAACCTGATTTGGGCATGGGGACACCCTGAGGTGTACATCCTAATCTTGCCTATTTTCGGAGTGTTCTCTGAAGTTACTGCGACTTTCTCACGTAAAAAACTGTTTGGTTATACCTCACTGGTATGGGCGACGGTGGCTATCACTATTTTAGCGTTTGTGGTTTGGCTGCATCACTTCTTCACCATGGGTTCAGGCGCCAATGTGAATGCCTTCTTCGGCATTGCAACTATGATTATCTCTATCCCGACCGGGGTTAAGATCTTCAACTGGTTGTTCACCATGTACAAAGGTCGTATCCGCTTTACCACACCTATGTTATGGACGGTCGGTTTCCTTATCACCTTTACGGTGGGTGGTATGACAGGCGTATTGATGGCAGTTCCGGGCGCAGACTTTATTCTGCATAACTCGGTATTCCTGATTGCTCACTTCCACAACGTAATTATCGGTGGCGTAGTGTTCGGTTGTTTCGCTGCTATTGGTTACTGGTTCCCGAAAGCGACGGGTTTCACTCTGAACGAACTTTGGGGAAAACGCGCATTCTACTGCTGGATAATCGGTTTCTTGATGGCGTTCTTGCCGCTTTATGCTCTGGGCTTTATGGGCATGACGCGTCGTTTGAGCCAAGACATCAATCCTGAATTCTTCCCTCTACTGGCGGTTGCGGCTGCAGGTACGGGCGTGATTGCGATGGGTGTTGTTTGTCAGTTCGTTCAGATTTACGTGAGTGTTCGTGACCGCGACCAAAACCGAGATCTAACCGGTGACCCGTGGGGCGGACGCACATTCGAATGGGCAACGTCTTCACCACCGCCGTTCTACAACTTTGCAAAATTGCCTAAGGGCGATGAGATCGATTCGTTCTGGTATCAAAAGCAAAGTGGTGAGTTTGATCCAACTCAGGAAGAAGAATACGAACGTATTCACATGCCTAAGAATACACCGACAGGCATTTATGTGTCTGCATGGGCGTTGGCATTTGGTTTCGCAATGATTTGGTACATCTGGTGGCTAGCGGCGGCAAGCTTAGTGGGCATCGTGGTGACGTGTATTCAACACAGCTACAACGACGATGTGGACTACTACGTGGAAGTTGAAGAGATCAAAGCGATTGAAGCGGCTCGACGTGCACAGCTTGAAGAAGCTAAGAGACAGTCAGTGAAGGGCGACAACTCTGGTCGTGGTAACAGCGCTGACGGTGACAGTGATAACAACAATAAAGATGATTTGGAGACGACGTATGCAAGCTAATACTCCGTCACACACTTATGATCTTGCACACTCGCATGATCATCACCACGAAGCTGCGGGCAACAAGTTGTTTGGCTTCTGGGTTTACTTGATGAGTGACTGTGTCCTGTTTGCCACACTTTTCGCGACTTATGCCGTGCTTGAGAGTGGTTCAATCGCAGGGCCTACAGGCAAAGACATCTTTGAACTGCCGTTCGTGTTTGTCGAAACCATGATGCTGCTGTTCAGTAGTATCACCTTTGGCTTTGGCATGATTGCAATGAAGCGCAAAGACGTTACGGGACTGAAGCGATGGATCAAAGTTACTTTCGTATTGGGCTTAGCCTTTATCTGTATGGAAGTGTATGAGTTCCATCACTTGATTGCAGAAGGTTATGGTCCTCAAGAGAGTGCGTTCCTTTCTGCGTTCTTTACCTTGGTTGGCACACACGGGTTGCACGTAACGTTTGGTCTGATTTGGATGGCAGTGGCGTATCACCAGCTTTCAACCAAAGGCTTGAACGACAACATGTCGATGCGTTTCCAGTGTTTAAGCTTGTTCTGGCATTTCCTTGATATCGTTTGGATTTGTGTATTTACCATTGTGTACTTAATGGGGGTGATGTAATGGAACAGCATCTAGACAGCGGTGCAATGGATTATGTGAAAGGCTTTATTGCGTCACTAATTCTGACCATTATTCCGTTCTACATCGTGTGGTCACATGCGCTACCAAGCACGGAAACTTACGTGATCTTGTTCGGGTGTGCGCTGGTGCAAATCTTTGTGCACTTTAAGTACTTCTTGCATATGGAAGCGAAATCTTCCGATGGGCGTTGGAACTTGGTGTCACTGATGTTTACCGCCATCGTTGTATTGATTCTTATCGCTGGCTCGGTATGGATCATCTACAACATGAACGTCAACATGAAGTTGTAGGCTAGGGTATGCTGAAAAGATATCTGTCTATTACCAAACCGGGCATCATTTTCGGCAACCTGATTTCTGTTGCGGCGGGGTTCTTCCTCGCCGCAAAAACAGAACCAGCCAGTGCGATGTTGTTACTGACAACATTAGCGGGTGTGGGGCTTGTGATTGCATCAGGTTGTGTGGTCAACAACATCTTTGACCGAGATATCGACCAGAAAATGAAACGAACCCAGAACCGTGAATTGGTTCAGGGCAACATCAACACAGACGTCGCATTTATCTATGCGTTAGTCATGTTGTTGGCAGGCACGGCGTTGCTGTTTCAATTCGTTAATCCGATGTCTGCGGTGGTGGTGTTGCTTGGTTATGTGTTCTACGTTTTTTTCTACACCATGTGGTACAAGCGTAATTCAGTTTACGGCACCTTAGTGGGCAGTATTTCTGGCGCGGTTCCACCATTGGTTGGCTACCTTGGCGTGACGAACTACCTGAGCTTAGAAGCCGTTCTGCTGTTCATTATGTTCTGCTTATGGCAAATGCCACACTCGTATGCGATTGCGATGTTCCGCATTCAAGACTACCGAGATGCAGGCATTCCCGTTTTACCGGTTAAAGAGGGTGTGGATAAGGCCCACAAACATATGAAAGCGTATGTGGTCGCTTTTGGCGCGGTTGCTCTGGGGTTATTTTTACTCGGAGAGGCGGGTTATGAATACCTAGCCGTGTCGGCAGCCGTTTGCTTTATGTGGACCAAAGTGACGTTCCGTAAGGTCGACTGCCTCAACTACATTCAGTGGTCAAAGACTGTGTTTAAGGTGTCCCTGCTGGTGGTAATGAGCATCAGTGGTGTTCTTGGACTGGAGTTGATTCCACTGCCTTTTTCGTAAGGTTGGAACAAGATTAACCTATCAAGCAGTTCACACCAATAATATAAATACCCCGACGAGCGGGGTATTTTTGTTTATCTTCTATCCAACTCTTACGCGTAACTTGTTTACCAAGCACCTAAGTATGACTTGTAAGATTGTAGGCGAACGGTTGCTGCGCCAATCACATCAATGAAGCCCCAGAATGGGTGTGGCTTCTCAGCCGAGATCCAAGCCGCGCCAGTTGAACCAATCGGGATGTTGTAACCTTCTGGTTCGATGATCTCAAGTACGATAGTACGACCTAAACCATTGCCGTTTCTTACTACGTGTTGACCGACACTTTGTGGCCCCTGAAGTGGAGAAATACTCGACTCACCGGTACCTGCATTAAAGCTGTGTACTTTTGCCCGGAACACGTGACCTGGATAAGCGTCTACGAAGAACTCAGCAAAGTCACCCACTTGAACATAGCCGTATGTTTGGTCAGAGATGCGCATCTCTAAGAACTTTTTGCTGGTGTTGTAAAGGTGCATATTGCCCATTACCGAGCCTTCCGCAATGTTCACGATAGAGACTTGGCCATCAAATTCAGCTCGAATGGTTTTCTTCTCTTGTGCCCAGTTAACTTTCTGCAAGTCGGCTTTTAATGACACAAGTTCAGCGTGCAGCACTCGAAGATCGGAGTCGTATTTTTCCACGTCACGCATATTGAAGATTTCAGGTGACGTTTCAGCGCGCTCTAAGTCGCGATTCATTTGCTTGATCTCTTCTTCTTTCTGAACAATTGAAGATTCGATCTTTGCTTTGTCTGCGGCAGAGTCAATGTCGACGAGTGTGTAAATTACGTCGCCTTCTTTAACCATTTGGTTGTGCTCAACAAGCACTTGGTCGATCTGCTGGCCAAAGATAGGTGACATCACGGCGTGCGGTGCTTTCACTGTGGTTGAGTTGGTTAAATCAACGGGTGCCCACAAGCGAGAGATAACTGCTAATACCGCAAGAATCGTTACACCGCCAATGGCAGCCCAGGTGTAGTTTTTGAAATTCTTCTTAAGTGCGCCTGTCGCAAACAGTGACCATACAATTAGGATGTATGGAATCATCATCTCTTTCATTATGCGACCTCTTTATTTGTTGGAGTCTTTTCTTTTGAAGGCTGAGCTTCTGAAGACTGTTCTACTGGAGATTGTTTCGTTTGAGACGGCTCTGTTACCGATTCTTCAGGTGATACGTGGACTACGGCGGCCTCTGTACTTGTCGCATCTTGTTTAGGCTGTACACCACGGCGAATTACATCACTCAGTGATTGGCCAATATGTTTCCAGTTCGCCAATGCGATAACCAAGGCGATCACCCAGAATGTTTTGCTGATGAAGAGTCCGCAAAGTGATAGTGCAAACACGATCTGAACGTGAGCGCTCTTATGCTCTTTTGCTTTATGCACACCTAGTTCATGCAACTGCCACATGCCGTAAACACCGGCTAATACCACAGCAATGGTCACTGAGAACAAGTAGCCAGAGAAGTACTCCATCTGGAAGAAGTTCATCATCATTTCATTGGGATGATTGTTGAATTGAGACATGTCGATGTCTTTAGAATGGATTGTGCCTAACGGTGCAAGAGCCCATGCACCAGCAAACATCACCGCCATAAACAGGCAGAATTTAATCAAGACCATTACAATGGCCCAGATTTTCTGGAAAACGAGTTTTATAAAGTTCATATCTCAACCTACATCAATAAGAAGAGAGAATTTGCAGCCTAGAAGTGACCTTTAATGACATCTTAAAAAGTAGATGTCTATTATGTGGGTAGATTGGTACGCATAATAAACAAAAGTAATAGATGCTATTTAAAGTGATACTACTCAGTCCAGACAACCGATTCTCGGTATCAAGAAGCGAATATGCTCCCTTACAAATCAATCTTATTATTTGTCAGTAGACGCAAACAGAATGGTAATTAGACTATCGACTTAACCTTCGTAGCGACTGTCTTTATTATGGGCTGCGCCTCGACCATAGAGGGCTGTTTCATGATAATTGACATGCCACAGTAAATATTTGTCATTTTTCTGTTTGGGATAATAATTGATTTGCTGGCAGGATAATAGGAAGAGTTTTGAGCAGTATCTACCCAGTATACCGATTTAATAATATCGTAATTACGATGAATTGGCATGGCGCAAAATCGGCAAGTTGAATTATTTGCTAGTGCTCAAATTCGGCTTTAAAACATTGTTAATTAAATTGGCTTGGATCAATGAAATGACTAATAAAAGCATCAATAATAGAGTTGATAGAATTTATCTTTTTACACGCTTTTTACAATAAAAAGAGTAATACGAATGAATGATGAATTATATACGTACGACAATAAAATTCATTTGTCAGAAAGTATTCATAAAACCTTAAGAAACACATTAATGATACGCTCAGCATATGATTGTAGCTATTAACAAGAACATCTTCTTTGAGCGCTGAATTAAAAATATTGTAGCTATAATTATTTAGATGTATACCTCAATCACTCTGAACACAGTGTCATGACAAGCGAGACAATAGTCCGTTTTATCATTGTCATTAGAGCGTCACTAATTGGCGAGGTTTCTCATCTAAAAGAGTAGTGTATCACGGGATATTAGTGTCTCAATTTATAACTTTAAATTTGAGATTCTTATTTTATGCTATCGTTTTTACGATAGCATAGTGCTTATGGCAGCCTTGAGAGTAATGATATATGAGTAACGACATTCCAAATTTCAATTTACTTGCTGTCTTTTCTGCGGTGATGGAGCAGGGGAGTTTAAGTAAAGCTGCTGATCAACTTAGTACCAATCAATCGACTATTAGTACTGCCTTAGCACGTTTAAAGAGTGATATTGGGCAGGAGCTTTTTGTCCGAAAAGGACGGGGGGTGGTGCCTACTGCATATTCTCAAAGCTTGTATGAGCAAATTAAAGCACCGATCAATGAGTTAAATGGTGTCTTTCAATCGATGACAAATTTTGATGAGCAAGTTTCTGAGCGTAAGTTTGTTATTTCTTCACCTGAACACCTTCAGTGGGTATTGCTCAATAGTTTTGCGGCTCTTCCAAATCAAAATCTCTCGCTTGAAGTCTATGATCAACCAGATAATGATGATCGTATCTATGAAAATCTTCTGACTCAAGAGTTTGATGCGATGATCGATATTTTGGTTCCTGAACATCCTAGCATCGCTAGCGAAACCTTGTATCAGGGAGATTTTGCCATTGTGTGTCGTGAGGGGCATCCACGAATTCAAGGTGAAATCAATGAAGCTCAGTTTATGACCGAAAAACATGCTGTTTTAGATCGAACTCGCCGTAAAGTTCGCAGTTTGAATCACTACACATCTTTAGATCTGTCCCAGCGTAAAATCGTATTTCATGGGCGTTCGCTGTTCAGTAATATCTTGCTGTGTAGCCAATCCGATTACATCACTGTAGTGCCTTTATCCATGGCCGTGCAGTTTCAAGAAAAGTTAAGTTTACAGCTGTTCAAGCCACCTTTTGAATATCAGCCGATGTCTCATTACCTGATTTGGTTGAAGAAGCAGAACAGCGACCCCGCTCATAAATGGTTTCGAGAGCAAGTGATTAATACATCTGATGCGATGTCGAAAACGCTTAAAGATAGGCGTTTGCGGTTTTAATTGAGAGTCGAAATCTAAGGGGAGCATTGGCTTCCCTTTTTTGTGTCTCTTAGTTTGTATTAGTCAATATGTTAATAACAAAAAATTATCACAATGAGAATTTATGATAATTTCATTTATTTGCTGTCAGCTCGTATATTAACCCTAACAAAGAAGTGGATAACCTCCACTCACGATTATATCGGCTCAGGTTACTGGGCTTAAAAAGGGTGAAATATGAAATTCCTACACACAATGATTCGAGTTGCTGATCTAGACAAGTCTATTGAGTTCTACACCAAGGTATTGGGAATGAAGGAACTTGAACGCCATGAAAACAAAGACTACCGCTACACATTGGTTTTTGTTGGCTATGAGCAAGGCGGCACGACTATCGAGCTAACGTACAACTGGGATACGAATGAGTACGAGATGGGCAGCGCGTTTGGTCATCTGGCATTGGGTGTAGAAGATATTTACGTGGCATGTGACAAGATAAAATCGCTGGGTGGCAACGTCACTCGCGAAGCGGGTCCAGTGAAAGGCGGTTCAACTCATATCGCGTTTATTACTGACCCAGACGGCTACCAAATCGAACTGATTCAACTAGGTTAATCGAGGAAACCATTATGACAAACGCACTATTGCAACCAATTCAACTTGGTAACATTGAGCTTAAAAACCGTATTGTTATGCCTCCGATGACGCGCTCACGTGCGACGCAACCTGGTAATTCAGCAAACGACATGATGGCGGCTTACTACGCTCAGCGCGCTTCTGCAGGTTTGATCATCGCTGAAGGCACACAAATTTCACCTATGGGCCAAGGCTATGCTTGGACTCCAGGTATCTACTCTGACGAGCAAATTGCTGGTTGGAAAAAAGTAACCGATGCAGTACATGAAAAAGGCGGCGTTATTTTCGCTCAGCTTTGGCATGTCGGTCGTGTAACACACCCAGATAACATCGGTGGTGAACAGCCAATTTCGTCTTCTGCTATCAAAGCGGAAAATGTAAAAGTCTTCATCGATAACGGCACTGATGAGCCGGGGTTTGTTGACGTGGTTGAGCCTCGTGAAATGACCAAAGAAGACATCAAAGAAGCGGTTGAGCAATATCGCCAAGCAGCCCTTAATGCAATCGAAGCAGGCTTTGATGGCATTGAGCTTCACGCAGCAAATGGCTACTTGATTAACCAATTTATTGATTCTGAAGCAAACAACCGTAGCGATGAATACGGTGGTTCAATTGAAAACCGCCTGCGTTTCTTAGGTGAAGTGGTTGAAGCGATGGTTGAAGCGATTGGTGCTGACCGTGTTGGTGTTCGTCTTGCTCCGTTTACTTCGCTAAATGGCACGGTTGACGCGACGCCAGTTGAAACTTACACAGCGGCAGCCGTGTACCTAAACCTATACAAGATCGTTTACCTGCACATCGCAGAAGTAGACTGGGATGATGCGCCGGAAACGCCAAAAGCGTTCAAAGTTGCGGTTCGTGAAGCATTCAAAGGTGTACTGATTTACGCAGGTAAATACGACAGCGAGCGTGGCGAGCAAGCAGTCGCAGAAGGCGTGACAGATATGGTTGGCTTTGGTCGTCCATTTGTAGCAAATCCAGATTTGCCAGCTCGTATTCAAAATGGTTTTCCTCTAGCTCCGCACGATCCAAATACTCTGTTTGGCGGTGCTGAAAAAGGCTTAACGGATTACCCAGAATACGCAGGCTAAAAACTGCTGCCTGAAACAGAGTATTAAGATAGTATCTTGATCCTGTTGAGAGTTTATAAAAAGCAACCTTGCAGAGCCTGGTTGCTTTTTTGTTATTGGAACGAATAAAAATGATGAACGTGAAAGCAATGCGTGGCGAGCTTTACCTCTTGTGTGCCACTTTACTGGCAGGGGTAGGATGGATTGCATCTAAGCTTGTGGTCATGGAAATGCCGGGACCTGTGTTCATTGGTGTGCGTTTTGTTGTCGCGAGCCTGATTCTACTGCCATTCTGTATTCATCATATTCGCAATCTCTCATTTAAGCAGATCCTGTCATTGTGCGGTGTCGGCTTACTCTTGTCTGCCTCACTTCAGGTGTGGGTGTTTGCGGTTTCGGTAACGGAGAGTTTATCGGAAGGGGCATTTATCATGAGCCTCGCGATGATCATTGCGCCATTCGTCTCTTGGGTTCTGTTTCGAGTAAAGCCTAATCGCGCATTTTGGATGTCATTCCCTATCGCGATCCTTGGTATGTTACTGCTTACCCTCACCAATGGTTGGCATGTTGAACAAAGTCAGATCTACTTCTTGTTGGCTTCTATGTTGCTATCCATTCACTTTGTGATGAACAAGCGTGTGATCACCAATATTAAGCCTATCGCATCAATCTGTGTGCAATTGTTTGTTGTGGGTGTGAGTGGTTTAGCCTTTGCTTCTATGACAGCTCAGCCGGAGTTCGAAATCACCAAAACCTTAGTGTTCTGGTTTATCGTATCTGCGGTGATCGCAACGTCTATTCGTTACTTGCTGCAAACGGTCGGTCAGCACTCCGTGAACATGGAAGTGGCGGCATTGATCATGATTCTTGAGCCAGTGTGGACATTGTTACTGAGTGTCAGCATGTTGGGTGAAACAGTTGAGGTACAAAAGCTGGTCGGTGGAGCGGTGATCATTGCTTCGCTGTTTTGCTATATCAAATGGTCGCGGAAAAAATAAACCCTCGTTCAGGGCGAGGGTCTTATTCAGTTTCTAAGTGGTTACTTTAGCGTGAGCTATTGATCTAGACAGCTGCGACCATTTTTTTAAGTAAACCGATCATCTGTTGCTGCTCTTTTGCATCAAGCGAGGCCATTAGCTCTTCATTCAACTTCACAGGGATGGGTATTAACACTTCTTCAAGTGCTTTACCTTTCTCTGTTAGGTAGATTCTAAAAGAGCGGCGACTGTGTGGATCTACTCTACGCTCTACCAGTTCAAGCTTTTCCAACTTATCTAATGTTCGTGTTGTCGTTGAGTTTTCTACTTTCGACTTAGCGGCAATATCACGCTGGGTAACGCCTTCTTCTTCCCATAAACACATCAAGGTTGGCCACAATGCGATGCTTAAGCCGTGTTTCTTTAGCTCAAGGTCGAAATCTTTGGTCGCTTTGTTGGCGATAACATTGATCATCCATCCAAAACTATTCTGTCTATCAAACTCTTCTGGCATTGGTTAGCCCCTAATTCTTATGACATAACAACTATTGTCATCGTAACTAATACCGATGCAATTAGCACCAACAATGCTTTTCTATTTGATGAGAAAGCCAATTGAGTGCCATTTCCGGAATGAGCGGTAGATAACGATTGATTTTGTTTGCCTGTGATCATAGCGAGCACTAAAGGCTTTGAACGCAGTTTGTAGGTCAAGATAGCCAATAAATGCAGTGCTACAAAAGCGATTAACATACGTGCGGCAATAGTATGAGCTGTGCCGAGTAGGTCAAAAACATCGTCTGTGATGATGATTTCTGAATATGGCAATGTGTCGAAGAACCCAGCTATCGCTAGGCCAGTTATGCATTGGGCGAATAAGGTTGTAATCATCCCCACAACCATCCAAGCACCTAGAGGATTATGCCCCGGCTTAGGTTGAACTCGGCCTCGTAAGTACAGCCAAGCAGATCGAGGTGAGCTCATAAACTGCGAAAAACGGCTGGTATCGCTACCAATCATTCCCCAGACCAAGCGCCAAAGAATCAAACTAAACAGTGCTAGCCCTAGATAAATGTGTGGGCCATTGCCACTAAAGCCTGATGCCGCTAGACCAATGAATAGTGTGGCTTGTAGCCAGTGGTACAGTCGAGTCGGTAGATCCCAAATTTTCATTGTTCAATTTCCTGCTTGTCACTTTTCAAAGTGAGGTTAATTTACACAACAATAGTTGCGTGTGCAACTATTGTTGTGTAAATTAAATGCATCTCATCGATTCCCGATTGAAAGATCAACAAATCAACCGACCAATGAACAGGAGTGACACTATGAAAAAACTGACTATCGCTTTACTTATCGCCGCGCCAGTAATGGCTATTGCTGCAACTGAAGCTGTGAATAATCGCCAACAGGCTTTCAGCTCAATTGAAAAACTCAATAAACAAGTGTCTTCAGAATTAGGAAACCGAAATACAGATTGGAAAAAGGTTGAGGAGTTAAGTGAAATGTTGGTGGAACATGGTGATGTCTTGAACGCGAGTTTTGCTGAAGCTGATACAGGAGGTAAGGCCAAGAAGGAGGTTTGGAGCAAGCCTGAGAAATTTAACCAACTGATGTTGCAGATGAATCAAGGCTTTGCAGAGGTTTACCAAGCGAGTGTTGAACAAGACTTGTTGAGTGCAGAGCGAGGGTTAACTTCTGCGAATAAGACGTGCAAAGGATGTCACCGTACTTATCGTTCTCGTTGGTAACGATTCTAACAACGAGCTTTGAATATAGGTGGTAAAGTCGACCCCTTACCACCATAGTCCTATCGCGCAGCCTTCTTTTCTTTGTGCAATCAATTCGAATGCATTAGGGGCGGGAAAGTACGTGAGTGAATTAGTCGCGAACAGTGACTTTAGTAATCACAATATCTTCGCAAGGTACATCTTCATGTCCCCAACGAATGGTCGTTGGCGCGGCTGCGATCTTGTTTACCACATCCATACCTGCCGATACTTTACCAAATACAGCGTAACCCCAGCCTGCGTTGGTTGTTGAGGTGTGATCGAGGAAATCGTTGTCATCAAGGTTGATGAAGAACTGTGCCGTTGCAGAATGTGGTGCATCAGTACGAGCCATCGCTAGAGAGCCAATCACGTTCTTTAAGCCACGGTTTGCTTCGTTGACGATGGGTGCGCGAGTTGGTTTTTCTGTCATGTCGATAGTGTGCCCACCACCTTGAATCATGAAACCTTCAATAACACGGTGAAATGTCGTGCCTTCGTAGAAGCCATCTTGGCAGTATTTAAGGAAGTTTTTCGATGTTACTGGCGCTTTTTCAAGGTTCAGTTCAATTTCAATGTCGCCAAAGTTTGTGGTCAGAATGATCATAAAGGTCCCAATATTTGAGTGTTAATACTTTGAAGGCTACAGCACAGTGGTTAGCTTATTTGAGTGCAGTATATGAAAAATTGTGGAGGATGCCAGTTAACAATGCTTCCCAAGCGGATTTATGGGAATGGTGAGTGGCTAGGGAGACTTCATATATAAGAAAGCCAGCGATGAATCACTGGCTTTGAGATGAAAAACGGACTTAGAGCGTTAGTAGGTAATTCACTAGTTGGTTGTACTCTTCGTAGCTCTTGATTTGATCCGGTTTCACGATGTATTTGTTGTTAACCAGAACTCCAGGAACACCTGTTAGTGTGCTTTGCTCAAACTCTTTATCGAAACGTTTTTGCATCGAGTTCACTGCAAAGCTGTTGTATGCTGCATCAAACTTCTTCGCATTGATACCGTTATCAATGAAAACGTCACGCAGTTCTGCTTCATTTTTTGGTGTTTGTTGCTTCTCATGGATCTGAGCAAACATGGCAGGAACCATGCTTTCTTCAGCGTCTAGCGCAACCATGGTCGCGTAAGCCTTCGCCATTGGCACTGACATGTTGTTACCCATAAAAGCGACGTGCACTTTTTGGAAGCTTGCTGACTTTGGCAAGTCTGCTTTTAGGTACTTAATGACCCCTTCAAACTTGTAACAATGTGGGCAGTAGAAAGAGAAAAATTCGGTAACGACAGGCTTGTCGGCCTTTGCTACATCAAGGATTTTGTAGTGCGTGCCTTCTTCAAATTGTGCGGCGTTTACTGAAGCGCTTAAGAGTAGAGCAGCAAAGAGGCTAAATAGTTTTTTCATGTGTTAATTTCCTAAATTCGGATGTCATTTGATACAGCAAAAATGCTGTTATAACTTGGTGGCAGAGATTGCCAAACAGGGACAAACGATTAGGAAATAGGGGGGCGGTATGGCGCTTGTGGTGCAAAAATCGCTTTGTGCGAAGATTCTTTTTCTATCAGTGCCAGTGATTCAATCTGCGGTTCGAAAGATTCAGAAACGATAAGTGGTGGCATTTTCAGTAGACAGACCGATCCACAGCAGTGGTGCTCAACGTTGGATTGTACGCTGGAAAAAGGTGTTGGGGCGATCTCTACAGAACTGATGTTAGAAGCAGAGAAAGATAAGCTATTGGCAGAAGTTGATTGAGCTTGGGGGGCTTGCAGAGCATTGCTGCTCGCGATGCTGTCCACACTAATGGTGGCCATTAGCATAGCGAAGAGCATGAAAGCGTGTACCCAAATTTTGTTAATCAACTTTGGCATCAATTCTTAGTCTTGGTATATGAACGTGTGTTGGTGCGAATAAAATTGTGCAACCGCTAACCGTAAAATAGGTAAAGTGCAAACGTTCCGATAATACACGACTTGTTTCAGCATCTCTAATCAAACCCGATGAAACTTGCCAGGGTTCTATTTTGTTTGACCTATCAAGGTGCGCTGCATTCGTTAATTTTACCTCAATCCGTGTATTGATAATTAGGGAGCAGCTGTTGAATCGCTTTGCAATGGACTGCGGGTATCATAGAATCGAAAACGTATGCGAATTTTATTGATATCAACGGAAGAGAATAAACAATCAATGAGTAGTATTTTAGAGTGTATTCGTACAGTTGGACGAGGAGAAAGAGGGCGTAAGCCTTTATCGTTCGAACAAGCCTACCGCATCATGGATGAGTATTTAAGCGGAGAAGTCGGCAACGACCAAATGGCTATGCTACTGATGCTGATTCGTGTGCAGAATGAAACCAATGAAGAGATCGCTGGCTTTGTAAAAGCGTTTCAATCTCGAGTGCCAGATTTAGGTGCTGATATTGATTGGCCGTGTTATGCAGGTAAGCGTAACGATAACGCCAGTGGTAAACCTTGGAACTTGCTGGCAGCAAAAATCCTCGCTGACAGTGGTTATAAAGTCTTAATGCATGGCTACATGGACAAACCGAGCGGTAGGACACACGTTGAAAGCCATTTGCAAGATGTTGGTGTGCAAAGTGCAGAGAACCCTGAACATGCTAAGTCGATTCTTGAACAAGACGGCATTGCTTATTTACCGCTAGCTAACTTTGCTCCCGAAGCGCAAACCATGATCGGTTGGAAACACCGTTACGGATTAAGAACACCAATTAACACGGTAGTTCGAGCATTGAATCCCGGTGGTGGTCGTTTAGGTCTGCGTGGTAGTTTCCATCCTGGCTTCCCACAACTTCATGCGGAAGTTGAGCATGTCATTGGCAATAAATCCCACTCGGTGATTTCATTCAAAGGGATGAACGGTGAGTCGGAATATAATCCTAAAGTTAGCCAAACGGTGTGGATGAGCTCTCCTGATAAAGTCGAGTCGTTCTACTGGGAAGAGATGATGAACTTAGAACTGCCACTTCCTCGTCAATGTGTACTTGGTACGTCGACTGAAGAGATGGCGCTAATGGCGAATACCGTTGTCGACAGCATGACAGCTATTCTCTTTGCAGAAACGCACGATAAAACTGAGGCATATCAGAAAGCGGTGCGCTTGTGGCATGAGTATTGTGCGCGTTAGATGATGGTTTTTAACCAATCAGAGAAGGTCAGCGAGCGCTGGCCTTTTTTATGTTTGATTTATAGCAAAGGGCTTTTTGCTAATGCCCAAACAATAGAGCTACTTCACTCGCATCAATCGATGCATTTTGTCTTCGAACTGAATCTCAATGACTTGTGAAATTTTCATTTTCTCAACTCGTTCAAGCATTGCTGCTTGATAGGCTCGCTTCTTCATCCACTCTAACGGTTCTTTAAAGCCATCTTCATTAATCACAAATGACTGATCGGTAATAGAGTCTTCAAAGATATGAACCACCCAAATGCGTGATTGGAAATCCAATAACTCGCTAAAGTAGCTTTTTAACTTAGATAAGGAGTTAGAGAGATACGTTCGAGAAGACATAGTAAACCGTATTTAGACAATGAAAATCGGCAAGGGCACCGTCTGATCATTATAGCCTTTACCCGTTAGGCTTGTCAGGGCGAATTCGGCAGCCATTATGGCTAATGCTAATGCTAATGCTAATGCTGCTGTGGCTGCCAGTTCGTGATTAACCAAACCAGTGTCGGACTCACTATTTTACGAATAGGCCGAAGTCGATCTCTTGCTCTCTTTGATACTTCACCAGCTTCACTTTTAGGTCGTGTTTTGCTGCTAAGTCAATGGCTAAGCACGACATGCGTTTTATCTCATCAACGCAGCTTGAAATAAGCGGTTTTTCTTGATTATCTATAGTGGCGATGAGTGTGTTTTCTGTGCCGTCGTTACCTGCATAAACATACGCGTACATGTTGTTGTCGTGTTGCATAAACTTCCTAAATCCGGATTTCTAATTATTAGTGCGGAGAAGATTACAGGGTTTATCTACTCAGGCTAGTTCGGCTAAGTAAGGTTAAGCAAGGGAAAGTAAGGCTTTGTAAGGGCTCTTTTTTTTCCTTTTTTCTGGTGGTCTAAAACGTGCTCAAGCCTTTGTTTGTCTCGCTTTGTTGTCTTGTTAGGTTTTGCCTATCAATAAAATTGTTGAAATCCATTTAGTAAAATCAAGATTTTAGACAACAATTAACTTAACAAGATAGAAAAATATATAACGCAAAGTATTTAGGGAGAACGCAATGCATTCTATTAAAGTGAAAGATTACATGACGCAGCAGGTTGTGACATTTACTCCTGATATGCCGTTAAGTCTAGCGTTAGACAAAGTGATGCGTAGCCACCACATGGGTGGACCCGTAATCGATGATAACGAACAAGTGATAGGCTTCCTTTCTGAGCAGGATTTACTCGAGAAACTTGTGAAGGTCAGTTACTTCTGCCAAGACACACACCTTGTGGGTGATTGCATGCACCAAGAAGTACTGTCGGTGTCACCTGACTTATCCATTATTGAATTGGCGGACATGATGCAGGTGGGCAAACCTAAAGCATACCCTGTAATCGATAATCGAAAACTGGTGGGTATGATCACCAGAACCGATGTTTTGAGAGCAATCGGCAAGAACTTGGAAGAATGCTTCAAACATCAGGTATAGTAGCGTGTTAAGAACGATTATTTTTCTCAATACCCTCAATTGAAAAAAGGCGCACTAGCGCCTTTTTTATGTATAGCACTTTTCTTGGTCGATCCTTTCTTTGTGGATCCCTAGCCTGTTGATTAGTTGATAGGGCTTTAGCTCTTGGGTATTCCAACTTTTGGAGGTTTCATGTCAAATCAAACGGCAAAGTTTGTTGAAGGTTCAACGATGCGCCACATATTGGTGATGTCGGGGGCTGGCTCTGTCGGTTTGATGGCGTTATTTGTGGTTGATTTACTCGACATGTTGTTTATCAGTATGCTCGGGCAGGTCGAATTGGCTGCTGCGGTAGGCTTTGCAGGTACGCTGACTTTTTTCTCTACCTCTGTTTCGATTGGTACTTCCATTGCCATGGGCGCATTAGTGTCCAAAGCCATCGGCTCAAAGAATCAAGAACACGCTCGAAACCTAAGCACCAGTATCATGTTGACTGCGTTTGTTATCAGTTCCACCGTAACGGCAATCATGTTCGCTTATATTCCAGAGCTGCTAGCCGCGATAGGCGCCAAAGGTATTGCAGCCGAGCGTGCTCAAGCTTACCTACAGATTTTGTTGCCAAGTGGTCCATTTTTGGCGTTGGCGATGGCCGCGGGTGCGGGCTTGAGAGCGGCGGGCGATGCGAAACGTTCGATGTGGGCGACTTTGTCAGGCGGTATTGTTAACGCGATTCTCGATCCTCTGTTTATTTTTGGTTTTGGTTGGAACATCGAAGGGGCAGCTATCGCTTCGGTTGTTGCTCGCTTCTCGGTGCTGTTCTTCTCGCTTTATCCTCTGATTCGCAGCCATCAGCTGGTGGCTCCACCTTCGTTTGTGCAATGGCGCCTTAATATTCGACCAATATTGGCGATTGCGCTGCCTGCGATTATCACCAATACCGCAACGCCTATCGGTAATGCGATTGTGACGACAGGTATCGCACAATATGGTGAGGATTTTGTCGCGGGCTTTGCCGTGATCGGTCGTCTAACACCGGTTTGTTTTGCGGTTATCTTTGCCTTGTCTGGCGCTGTGGGACCAATCATTGGTCAGAACTTTGGTGCAGAACGCATGGACAGAGTTAAAGAAACACTCAATAACTCATTGCTGGTGACGACACTTTATACCATTGCCGTTTGTATTCTGTTGTACTTCGTTCAAGGTTATGTCATTCAAGGCTTTAGCTTACAAGGTGATGCGGCCGTTATTGTTGCTGCGTTTTGTACTTATGTAGCGCTGACCTTCACCTTTAACGGCGCACTGTTTGTTGCCAATACCTCCTTTAATAATCTAGGTAAGCCTCTTTATTCAACGGCGTTGAACTTAGGCAAAGCGACGTTAGGTACTCTGCCGTTCGTTTATCTAGGTTCACAATGGTATGGCGCTTTGGGTGTTCTCTATGGTCAAGCCTTTGGTAATGTTCTGTTCGGGATTTTAGGTATTTTGGTACTTCGACATCATATTGCTGAGTTAATGCAGGGCTCTCAAGTTGATCCAGTGGAAGATGATGTGTCGATTGTCAGCTTGAACACTCAGCCATTCTGTTCACACGATGCGGTTCTTATTGATGATGTATCGGCGAACCGTGAAGAGTGTGCGGAGCTTAAATCTCAGTAAGCCATCGGCGCTGGCATAATATTTTTGTTTTCTTGATAACTTCTTCTTGACCTTGGAGTAGCCTCCAAGGTTTATACTTTTGATGAACTTAAGGTTCTGTTGCTCGTGAGTCAGCAACAACCTCAAGGCTTTTGAGTATTAAGGAGATACATTATGTGCGCAAAACATGCAGCGTGCCGCTCAACAAAAGTGGACGTTCAACCTCAAGCGGTGGGAGCTGGTTGCTCTAGCCCTAAAATTTCCAGCATTACGGCAGCAGGTACTTCATCTGGCTGTTGTAGTTCTTCTTCTGCGGCTCCTTCATCGTCAGGGGATGATTGTTGTAGTTCGGACAGTGGAGAAGAGGACAGTCAGTCCTTACCCTCATCTTTCGACGCTCAATTTTCGAAAAGTTGGTTGGTTGCCGGAATGGACTGCCCAGCTTGTGCAAGAAAAATAGAAAACGCGATCAGCAATATTGACGGTGTTATTCAAGCGAAGGTTCTCTTTGCTACCGAAAAGCTGGTTGTGAAATTCGATAATGAAAGCCTTGCCGACACCATTGAACAGGTCTCTATTAAAACGGGTTTCCCTCTTACGGAAGTCGGTTCAAAGAAAGAAAAACAACAACCTGAGACTTTTTGGCAAGCTCATATCCAACCTAATTTACAGATTATCGCGATTGCAGCGGCAATGCTGTTTGCTGCGCTTCTGAAAAGTACCTCTCCTCAATTAAGTGAAGGCTTGTTTACGGTAACTTGTTTGCTTGGTTTATATCCGGTGGCGAAGAAAGCGGTTCAGTTGGCACGCTCAGGTACACCGTTTGCTATTGAAACCTTAATGAGTGTTGCCGCACTGGGTGCTTTGTACCTGGGTGAAACCGCGGAAGCGGCGATGGTTCTATTATTGTTCTTGATTGGTGAGCGCTTAGAAGCGTTTGCTTCATCTAGAGCAAGAAGTGGCGTTCAAGCGTTAATGGCATTGGTACCAGAAAATGCAACTAAGATTATCAACGGTGAACGTGTTGAAGTAGCAGTCAGTGAACTGGTTCCTGGTGATGTGATTGAAGTGGCTGCGGGTTCTCGTTTACCTGCTGACGGTCAATTGATTACAGACGCGGCGAGCTTTGATGAAAGTGCGTTAACCGGTGAATCTGTTCCTGTTGAACACACCGAAGGTAACAGCATTATGGCTGGTGCCGTCGTCGTGGACAAAGTGGTTCGTATAACCATCACTTCAAAACAAGGTGAAAACGCAATCGACCGTATTCTTCACTTGATTGAAGAAGCAGAGTCTCGTAAAGCACCGCTGGAACGTTTCCTTGATAAGTTCAGTCGTTGGTACACGCCATTGATGATGGTGGTGGCTTTACTCGTTATTATCACGCCACCACTGTTGTTCGCTCAACCTTGGGAAACATGGGTATACCGTGGCCTAGCGTTATTATTGATTGCTTGTCCGTGTGCGTTAGTTATCTCGACGCCAGCAGCGATTACTTCTGGTTTAGCGGCAGCAGCGAAACGTGGTGCACTAATTAAAGGCGGTGCAGCACTGGAGCAGCTTGGTAAAATCCAAACTATCGCCTTCGATAAGACGGGCACACTGACCGAAGGTAAGCCTCAGGTTACGGATATTCAGCCTCTTTCGGGTTGGCAACAAGATGCGATGCTGCGTGTGGTTGGTGCAATTGAAGTTGGCTCTATTCACCCATTGGCGCAATCACTTGTCGCTAAAGTAAAAGATCTGAATATTGAGATTCCTGAATCACACAACAAGATCGCACTTATCGGTAGTGGTGTTGAAGGTGATGTTGATGGCGTTAAGTATCAGGTTCTGTCACCGTCTAAAATAGCGTTCGATCTTGGTGCCGATGTGGTTTCTCAGGTAGAAGCATTGGAAGGCGAGGGCAAGACGGTTGTGGTTGCTCTTGAGCTTAAAGATCAAGAAGAATCAAAAGAGCAAAATACGACAGTGATTGGTCTGATTGCTTGGCAAGATACGTTACGCAGTGACGCTAAGTTTGCGATTGAACGACTCAATGATTTGGGTATTCAATCTATCATGCTGACTGGCGATAACCCGCGCAGTGCGGCTGCGATCAGCAGTAAGATTGGTATGCAATACAAGGCGAGCCTACTTCCAAGCGACAAGGTATCTTACGTTGAGGAGTTATCTCAACAGTCGCACGTTGCAATGGTTGGTGATGGCATCAATGATGCGCCAGCAATGAAAACGGCGAATGTCGGCATCGCAATGGGCGGAGGGACTGATGTTGCCTTGGAAACGGCGGATTCAGCACTAACTCATAACCGCTTAACAGAATTACCAGCGATGATTGAGCTATCGCAAGCAACTATGAACAACATCCGTCAAAATGTTGCGTTAGCGCTCGGTTTGAAAGGTGTATTCTTGGTGACGAGCTTATTAGGTATTACTGGCTTATGGGTTGCAGTGTTAGCGGATAGTGGTGCGACAGCTTTGGTGACATTGAACGCATTGCGTCTGCTTCGATTCAAGTCTAAGGCGGATTAAGTTCAGATCTCTGACATAGATTATGTCTTATTCAAAGCGACGAATATAGAAAGCGTCTAATCTAAAAAGCGCCTTTAGCGGTAATACGTTAAAGGCGCTTTTTGTCTCATTAGTATGCAACATAGGTATACGGATTGCTTATTTTTGTGATGCCAATCGGTTTTTTGTGAAACTTGAATTCTTGTTGCGATCATTCGTGTGACATGTGTCACTTCATTTTGTAATAAGCTTGGTTAGAGTGTGTTCGTACCCCACGAATTTACTATGAGCTTAAATAAGGGTAAAAAGCCCAATAAGCCAAAAGGAGCGAACTATGTCTCAAGCTGTTTTCCACTTAGGTGTTACTGAAGCAGATCTTAACGGTGCTACTCTGGCGATCATCCCTGGTGATCCTGCTCGTGTGCAAAAAATTGCGGAAGAGATGGAGAATCCAGTATTCCTTGCTAGTCACCGTGAATACACGCTTTACCGCGCAGAGCTAGACGGCAAGCCAGTTGTTGTATGTTCAACAGGTATCGGTGGCCCATCTACTTCTATCGCTGTAGAAGAGCTTGCTCAACTTGGTGTTCGTACTTTCCTACGTGTTGGTACTACTGGTGCTATCCAACCTCACGTAAACGTGGGTGACATGATTGTTTCTACAGGTTCTGTTCGCCTAGACGGCGCTAGCCTGCACTTTGCTCCAATGGAATTCCCAGCAGTTGCTGACTTCGAAGTGGCAACAGCGATGAAAGCAGCGGTTGAAGAATCAGGCGCAGCAGTTCACATGGGCGTAACGGCTTCAAGTGACACTTTCTACCCAGGTCAAGAGCGTTACGATACGTTCTCTGGTCGTGTTGTTAAGCGTTTCCAAGGTTCTATGCAAGAATGGCAAGACATGGGCGTTCTAAACTTCGAGATGGAATCTGCAACGCTGCTAACTATGTGTGCAAGTTCTGGTCTGAAAGCAGGTTGTGTTGCTGGTGTAATCATCAACCGTACTCAAAAAGAGACGCCTGATCACGACACACTAAAAGTAACAGAAGCGCGTTCAATCAAAGTAGTTGTAGAAGCTGCTCGTAAAATGCTTTAAGTTGCAAAAAAGATTTAAGTCTTAAACTGACTGCAAATTTTGAAAATGGCCGTATCGAATGATGTGGCCATTTTTTATGTGGCAGAGAAAGTGGACAAGAAAAAGTATCAGATACAAAAAAGGCGAGTGACTTAATCGTCATTCGCCTTTTTAACAATCTGCTTAAGAGCATTTAGCTCTCATGAGTTTATTTGTTTTTAGTACTCTAGATCTTCACTACCACCCGCAGCCGTAAACCATGCCGTTAGGTGTGTTTTAAGATCTTTCAATTCGTCAGGGCCAATCAATGCAAGGCCAAGATCTTCTGCTCGTGTGATGTCGTTATGGCGAAGAGGGCGGAAGCTCACTAACATTGCACGTGCTTGTAGGCCACCCAATAGGTCTCTAAGCGATTCCAGTTTGTACAAGGTGTCATCACCATCGTCACGCATACCTTTGGTCTTACATTCGATGATGTGCAGCTTATTGTTCACCACTGAGGCAACATCAAGCTCGTTACGAACTTCTCGTTCACCCAGTTGACGGTATACCTGAACATTCAAAGAACGATCTTGAATGGTCGGCATGTCATCTTGGATTTGTTTCACTGTGCTGTGAACCAGAGTCTCCAGCCATTCACCGTTTGAGAAGCGGCGTGCGTCTTCATTAGCAAAAGTTAAAATACCATTGTCGTAAGTCGCAATCTTCGCTTCAACTAAATCGCTCAACAGCATGTTCAGTTCACGGTAACCTTGTTGCTTCTCAGAGAGACCAACATCAAGCTTCTGTTCTTTACGGCAGGTCGTTGCAAGGTAGTTTAATGTCGCAAGGCCTGGGCCCAATTCTAGCGCGTTACTTGCCCAACGTTCACCCAGTTCATAAAGTTTCTGATCAAGTTGCGGAGATAGCTGAACATCGCTGAACTCGCCACGAGCCCCAAATACCGTTAGGTAGTCGTCGATAGTAATGCGGTCTTGAACTTGTGCGTCTTCTTTTCCGTTCGGGTACAACCAGCACAGCTTGTCACTGTTTGGTTCAACCACGAAGATTGGCCAGTGGTAGGTACGGAATACTTCATACACCGAAAGTAGGCGGTGACGGAGGCCACAACTAGCGTTGAGCTTCACTTCTTGACCGCGAGCTTTGAGGTCTTCGGCAAGAGTTTGGATAGATTCTTTGATTACAGATGTGTTTACGATGGTCGGAATTTCGAAAAACTCACTGGTAATGTCGCGCTTATGTAAAACGCTGTCTAAACGTTTGTACATACTGACTTGATTCTTGTCGCCGATAAACACGATGTGAGTGCTGACCGTTCGGTTATCAAGTAAAGGGGTGAGCAAGCGAATAGGGTCTTGATCGATAATGCCAACATGAACAGCCATATAAATTCCTTAATAGCGGCTCGCTCATAAAGGTGAAAGAAAAAACGGGAAGCAGCAAGCCTTAATAATCATATAATGACAAAGCTCATAAAAAACAAGGGCAACCCTTGATAAAAGTTGCCCTAGCTCAATTAGTTACCACTATTGGGTATGAAGTCTCAACAATCTCACTAAATATCTATCAATTCTTCATTTATCTATAGTTTGAATTGATGTACTAAATCACCTTGCTGATTTGCCAGAATCGTTAGGTTTTGGCTGGCTTCTGCAATTGATGACATCGCTTGGTAACTCTTATCTGCGATGTGGTTGATGTCTTCGATATTACGCGCGATATCGCCAGACGTTTCACTCTGCTCTGCGGCTGCTTGAGAGATATGTGTGCTCATGTGGCTAATCTCTAGAATCAAGGCTTGGATCTCTTCCATCGCACTGTTTGCACTTGAAGCTTGTTGGACTGACATGTCCATGTCGCTCATACAACTTTCAATCACGTTACTTGCTGTTTTCGAGCTTGATTGCAGGTTGCTGATCATGGTTTCGATTTCTGACGTTGATTGAGTGGTCTTTTGCGCTAGCACTCGTACTTCATCGGCAACAACTGCAAAACCACGACCTTGCTCGCCAGCACGCGCTGCTTCGATTGCCGCATTCAGTGCAAGTAGGTTGGTCTGTTCAGCAATGCCACGAATAACGTCAAGGATTGAACCAATCTGACTACTCATTTGTTGCAACTCACCTACAGCACCTACAGATTCGGTCAAGCGAACCTCAAGCTGATTGATAGTGCTAATGTTGGTGTTCATGATCTGACGACCAGACTCAGAAGCCGATTCTACTTGTTGAACCATGGTGAGTGAGCTTTGCGCGCTGTTTGCCACTTCTTGTACAGAATGAGACATCTCTGTCATTGCGGTCGCGACAGTTGCCGTTTGTTCACGTTGGCTGTTCAGCTGAGCTTGCGTTTCAGAAGAAGTCTTTTGGTTTACGCTTGCTGTCTTGGTTAAGTCATCTGAAGCATCATTCAGCTTCACAAGGATATTGTGCAAGTTGTCCGCCAAGGTGTTGATGTGGCGACTCACACGGCTGAATTCGTTGTCGTAGCGAATATCGATACGTTGAGTCATATCGCCTTGAGTCAGGCCTTCTAATGTTCCGAGAATGCGAGTTAATGGCTCTCTTACGCTATGTGCTATGTGGTAACCAATCGCTGCAGCGAATACGGTCACAATGATGCCAATTGCGATCGCATTGAATAGGCCTTTGTCGTAGATGTTGCTTGCGTCAGCTAACGACGAGTTCAGTTGCTCTTCAGCGGTCACGTTGAATGAATCTAGCACTGCCATTGCTTGGTCTACTTCTACGGCTAGGTTTGCAATGTTGATATACAGAGCTTCTTTCGCTTTCAAGTAGTTGTTGTGTTTGTCCAAGACACCGCCTTTCTGACCAACATCTTTGGTGAACTTTTGAACTGATTCATCAAAGACATTTTTAAGTGCTGGTAGTTGTGTTGATAGGCCACGATAAGCGTAGTTAAGGTGAGTAACGGCCTTTTTATTTTGGTTAACGGCTTTTTGAACGAAGGCTACATCAGAGCTAGCAAGTGCATCAGAGGTAATGACTTCTGCGTCTTGCAGTTTAATGAAGTAGCTTTTTGCCATTACTTTTACAGAGATGCTTTTTTGGTCGGCCACGTACTCTTTCATGCCAACGGTTAATTCTGAATGTAAGCGTTGGAAATCGCGAGACGCTTTTTGTACTTGTTCTTGTGCTTCAAACATAGCGACGTAGTTGTTCATCGCTTCGTCTGCTTCGGCGAAGTAGCGCTCTTCCATCGCTCTTAATTGGGCGATACGTTCGGTGAGCGAAACATTGTTTTGGCTTGCTGCTTCTAAGTTACCTAGCACTTCAGAAAACGAGTTTTGTGATGCAGCAAACTCTGTACGCATTGCAGACATGCGTTCAGCGTTTTGTGTGGTTAAGAAATCTTTGAATGACTTATCAGCAGAGAGCAATTGAACACTTGTTTGATTTGAAAGCGCGACAAGTGGTAATGAGGTTTCTGAGACACTCTCAAAATTGCTGTGTATCTGATTCATGCTGTTCATCATGATGGTTATCGTGACTGCGAACATGATGATGATCAGTGCGAAACCAGCGTACATACGCTTGATCACAGATCCCTTCATGGCTTTCTCCCTAAATAAAAATGCTGACCTAATGTCAGGTCAAAGTAAAACTAACAAAATTATCAGCATTCTATTGAGCTCCGCTTGCGCATTTTATGACGCACACGTCAAAAATAACCCTCAGTTATAACCAACATGCCATTCTTGAGAGCTGAGGCTCGTTTTCTTTGATTTGAACGGTGTTTTTTATTATGCTTTAAAGCAGATTTATTGTGGTTTGATGCGGCATAGCGCATACTCAAAGCATTAAAAAATAAATGTTTTATCGGAGAGAAACATGGCTGAAGAAACCATTTTTAGTAAGATCATCAATAAAGAAATCCCTGCAGATCTACTATACCAAGACGATTTAGTAACCGCATTTCGTGATATTAACCCTCGCGCGCCAAGCCATATCCTAATAATCCCTAACAAGTTGATTCCAACAACTAACGATGTTGAAGTCGAAGATGAAGCGATGATGGGCCGCATGTTTACCGTTGCTCGGAAGTTAGCAAAAGAAGAAGGCATCGCAGAAGATGGCTATCGTCTTATCGTGAACTGCAACTCTCACGGTGGCCAAGAGGTTTATCATATTCACATGCACTTGGTTGGTGGCCGTCCACTTGGTCCGCTATTAATGAGCTAATAAAAAGTTAATGAGCTAATGAAAAGCTAACGAGTTACTGAAAGTTAATGAGCTAGTTTAAACGAGATCATTAGCGGGTTAACACTAGTAGTTAGTTGGAAAATTTGTAGTTTGTATGCCAACTTTAAGTTCTATCTGTTGTCTGAATATCGGCATCGCCTAGGCAGAGGCTAAATCAGTAGGGTTTCAACTGGCTTGAGATCCTTTTTACAATACGTTTCGTTTTGATAATGAGACCACGAAAGGTCAGCAGACCCTAACAAAGTTGGCATTTTAAACATGCACGGAGACGATAAGTGAAGCAACAGTTTAGATTCGCTTCAATTGCCCTGTTATCGGCGTTGACCGTAGGTTGTGCGAGTATTTCTGCAGGAAGCCTATTTAGTCATTACAGCGCACAAAACAAAGCGATCTACCAAGCCGTTAAATCTGGAGATTATTCAGAGGCTCAGCAAGAGCTACCAGATTACGCGGCAGGCGACATCCTTGATAACTTTGAAAGAGGCAGAATTAACCTGCTGGATCAAAAATATCCTGAGAGTAAGTCTTCGTTTGAAGTGGCTGATCAGGCGGTTACTGAGCAGCAACGAAAAGCCGTAATCTCAATCTCAGACAGTGCAACCAGCGTGGGTGCGTTGGCTGTGAATGACAATATTACCGAGTATGTGCCAGCCGATTATGAGTTGGGCTTTCTTCATCTCTATCTCGGTTTAAATTACCTCAAGAAAAATGATTTAGAAGGTGCGGTGATCGAAATGCGTCGCGCCAACCAAGTGCAAGAGCAAGCGAAGAAGCAACGCGAAGCTGAGTTAGACCGGGCAGCTAACGATGCGAAGAAGCAAGGTTTGTCTGCCAATGTCGGTAGCATCCTTGCCAACTACCCAGATGCGGGTAAAAAACTGCAGTCGGTACAGAATGCATATCTGATGTTCTTGTCTGGTCTGCTTTATGAAGCTTCGAATGATCTAAACAGCGCTTATGTTGATTATCGTCGTGCTTTGGCTGTGATGCCAGATAACCAAGAAATCATCGACAGAACCATGGCGACAGCCGCTCGTTTAGGGATGCGACAAGATTTAGCGACACTAGAAAAACGTTATAAGCAGTCTTCTAAACTTAATGTAGGTGAAGGGAGAGTAATTGTTCTTCAAGAACAGAGCGCTGTGCAAGCTATGGACAGTTGGCGACTAGATTTACCTGTTTATGACAGTCGCGATCAGGGAGCGATATACTCTCTTGCGCTGCCATATTACCCGAGCCAAAACGTAGAGCGTTTTTCTGCATTGCGAATCAGTGGGCAGCCGCTACAAGAGCATTTGATTACCGATGTAAATGCAATGGCTCAAAACGATTTATCTGAGCGTATGACGAGCATTGTTATTCGCCAAGCGCTACGTGTGGTTGCGAAAGATCGCATTCGTAAAGAAGCCACCAAAGGCGATGATGTCGGTAATATTCTGTTCAACGTGTGGAACACACTGACAGAGCAACCAGACACTCGCAGTTGGCAATCTTTACCAGCAGAGATTAAGAGCAGCACGTTTGTAGCAAACAGTGGTCAATATACGTTGGAGGCTGGCGCTAAAACGTATGACTTTGATATTCGAGAGGGGCAGACCACCTTGGTGTGGATTTCTCGACAAGGAAACAACGCAACAATGTGGCATAAACAGCTAGGGAGGCTGTAATGAAAAAGTGGTTAGTGAGCTTAGCAGCGGTTATGGCTCTGGCTGGTTGTGCTGATAATACAGCTGGTGTAAGGGTCGATAGTCTGACTCAGAACGTTTTCTTTGGTGACAATGTATTGGGCAGCCGCTTACAAGTTGAAGATATCCGCACTGATTTAGTCGACGGTCATACGCGAGGAATCGTTCGTTTAAACAGTAACTATAAAGGCGATCAACATATCCTTTATCGTTTTTACTGGTACGACGATGCCGGCCTTGAGGTCAACCTAAAGCAAGGCCCTTGGAAGCAAGCGATTGTGCGTGGCTTTGAAAGTATTTCGTTGTCGGAAGTGTCGGTAAACCCGAAAGCGACTCAGTTTAGAGTTCAGTTCCGAGAGCAGTAAGTTAGATAAAACGGATCTAATGGTTCGTAAATATAAGAATTTAAGAGTGTGGGTAACCCCACTCAGTGATAAGTTGAGGAAACAAAATGAAAAAGAGTGTCATTGCGCTACTAGGTTTAGCGGTTATTTTAAGCGGTTGTTCGAACAAGGTAAGCTACGGTGATGCACAAGCAGTAGAAACCACGACAATCGATTTCGGTTCAACTGACCTTCAAACGATTGCGGGTGAAATGGTCGATAGCATGATGGCGTCTGGTTCAGTGGCTTACATTACTCGTGAACAGCGTCCAATCGTGTTCGTTGAGCGAATCAAGAACAAAACAAGTGAGCACATCGATACTGAGTCAATCACTGACACAATCAGTACTAAAATGTTGAATTCTGGTAAGTTCCGTTTCGTTGATATGGATCGTGTTGAGTCTGTTCGTGATCAACTGAACTTCCAAAACAACGATGAGCTTGTAAACCAAAGTTCAGCGATTCAGTTTGGTAAAATGGTGGGCGCTCAGTATATGTTGTACGGCAACCTATCAAGCATCGTTAAGAAAGCGGGTAGCGATGAAGACGTATACTACAAAATGACGATGCGCCTAATGGATCTTGAGTCTGGCTTGATTGAGTGGGCTGACGAGACTGAAATCCGTAAGCAACAATCTAACAGCCTTCTAGGCCTTTAATTTCGCTTACTTGCCAACTAACGCAGCCAGTTTTGACAGCGCTAGTCTTGGCTGCGCATAGTTTGGCCACATATAGCTTGGTCACACGCCAATGCAGTGCATGATGTGCTGTTTATGAAGAGACACTGGCTTTTGGTCAGTGTCTTTTTTTAGGGAAATGAAGACGTTTATAGGGAATGAGCAATGGCAATTTTTTCTTGGTCTGAGGCTAAGCTTCTTGATACCAGTCTGAGTTCGCTTGATGGTTACTTTTCTGAGCCTCCAGTTAGAGCTCAGACATTAACAGGCGGTTTGACCAATCGATGTTGGAAATTGGTTGATGTCGATGGCACTGCGTATGTTTGGCGGCCAACCACAGCTATCACTAAAGCCTTCTTCATCTCTCGTCATGAAGAGTACCAAGTGTTGTCGGCAATTGAGCGTCTCGGCATCGGGCCAAGCCCAGTGGTGGTGAATGAACAGGGTTTATTGGTTGAGTGGATTGCAGGTGAGACACTTTACGAAGATCTAGAGATCGATGACCTGTTGAAAACGCTGATCTCTGTGCATCTGGTCAATACTGCGCGATTACCACTGCAACCATTCAGTTTCACAGCGCGAGTCGACCACTATTGGCTGCAGCTTGATGCGATTCATAAGACCGAAGCCTGCACTAAGGTTTATCAAGAGTGGCGCGTGGCCCCGAGTGTTACCAATGTCGACCTGTCTTTGTGCCATTTTGATTTAGGTGGTTATAACCTAGTGAGAAACAGTAACGGTATTAAGATTATCGACTGGGAATACTCTGCGCTAGCAGACCCTAGGCTCGATTTAACCTTGACCATTGCGGTTACTGGAGTGCCGGCTACTGAAGCGGTTGAGAAGTACTGTCAGCTGCGAGGTATCCATGATGTTCAGCCTTGGCTAGATGGTGTAGCAGCGTGGTTACCAAGAAGCCAAATGATGGCGATGCTTTGGTATTTACTTGCTCATCAGCTTTGGGGCGATGAAAGTTATTTGCAGGAAGCAGAGGCTCTGAGTCACACTTTATGTAGCTAGGATCACGTTTAGGAAGTGAAAAATATAATTTCTCAGCTGTTACCTTTAAAACCTTGTTTTTCGTGTTAGATTGATCAAAACGTACCAATATTCAACGGGGGAGGTACAATGATTATCTATCTACATGGCTTCGACTCAACAAGCCCGGGCAATCACGAAAAAATACTGCAGTTGCAATTCATTGATGATGACGTTCGTTTCATCAACTACAGTACTTTGCATCCAAAACACGATATGCAGCATTTGCTAAAAGAAGTGCATAAAGTGATAGAGCAATCAGATGATCCGCATCCAATTATTTGTGGTGTAGGTTTAGGTGGTTTCTGGTCTGAGCGCATTGGTTTCTTGTGTGGTATTAAGCAGGTGATTTTCAATCCAAACTTGCAACCTGAAAACAACATGGTAGGTCGAATTGACCGTCCTGAAGAGTACGAAGATATTGCGACCAAGTGTGTTGAGCAGTACCGTATGAAGAACAAAGGTCGCTGTTTAGTGGTGCTTTCTCGTGAAGATGAAATTCACGACAATAGCAAAACAGCCGCTGCACTCGAAGATTACTACGACGTAATCTGGGACGAGAAAGAGAGTCACAAATTCAAAAAAATCTCTCAACATCTTCAGGCAATGAAAGCGTTTAAGAACGCTTAATTACTCCGGTTATTTTATAAAAGCAGCACTCATTTGGGTGCTGCTTTTTCACATCTGAATCTTAGATATTGGTATTGATAAAACAGTTGTATATGTTTTATCGGTCGGTTTGTGCATTTATAGATAAGTTTGCGCAAACGTTAACTAATTAGCCGCGAATCCTCATTGTGGGTAAGGATTTTTGTTGCGGTCATCTTTTTGCTATATATAATGTTCTTAAGCAAAATATTTTGATAAATATCAAAAAAAATTGAGAGCGAGTGAAAAACTTGCCCATAATTTGCGTTCTATCTCTCAGCTAGACGCCTTTTTTATCCATGTGAGCAAAGCGACAAACGAATGTTTGTTGTTTGTTATCCCTCTAACTACTCGGTTAGCTGTCGTTATTCTTTTTCGCGGTTATCCAATATGTCACAGCCTTATCAACAAGGCCGAGTAGATACATAGAATTTATCGGTTGGAGTAATCGAGCCGAACCCCATTTATTCATTTTGTAGAGGATTGTCATTGTGACAAAAATTATCGTAGTAGGCGGCGGTGCTGGTGGTTTAGAGCTAGCAACTAAGCTAGGCCGAACTTTAGGTCGTAAGAAGCGTGCCCAGATCACTCTGGTAGACCGTAAAGCAAGCCACCTATGGAAACCATTACTTCATGAAGTAGCAACTGGCTCACTGGATGAAGGTGTTGATGCATTAAGCTACCGCGCACATGCAAAAAACCATTACTTCGACTTCCAAATGGGCAGCCTGAACGACATCGATCGTGAACGTAAAGTGATTGCACTGAGCGAACTGAAAGATGAGCACGGCGAATTGCTGATGCCAAGTCGTGAACTTGAATACGACATTCTTGTTATGGCACTAGGTTCAACGTCGAACGACTTCAACACTCCAGGTGTTCGTGACAACTGTATTTTCCTTGATAGCCCAGAACAAGCGCACCGTTTCCGTACTGAAATGAATAACCAGTTCTTAAAGCTTCACGCTAAGAACGGTCAAGGTACGGTAGACATCGCGATTGTTGGCGCGGGTGCAACAGGTGTTGAGCTTTCTGCAGAGCTACATAACGCAGTAAAAGAGCTTCGTACTTACGGCTTCGGTGATCTAGATTCAAGCAAGCTGAACGTGAACCTAGTTGAAGCGGGTGAGCGTATTCTTCCGGCTCTACCTCCTCGTATTTCAAGCGCAGCACACTCTGAGCTAACGAAGCTTGGTGTGAATGTTCGTACTAATACTATGGTGACTCAGGCGGACTCTGACGGCCTAACAACCAAAGATGGCGACAAGATCCCAGCACAAATCATGGTATGGGCAGCAGGTATCAAAGCACCAGACTTCATGAAAGATATCGGTGGTCTTGAAACCAACCGTATCAACCAGTTGGTTGTGAAAAACACGCTGCAAACAACACTGGATGACAACATCTTTGCTATCGGTGACTTGGCACAATGTACCCAAGCAGATGGTTCATTTGTTCCACCACGTGCACAAGCGGCTCACCAAATGGCAAGCTGTGCATTCAGCAACATCATTGCTAAGCTGAACGGTCGTGACCTAAAAGACTACATCTACAAAGATAAAGGCTCACTGGTTTCGTTAAGCCGTTTCTCTACCGTAGGTAGCTTGATGGGTAACTTAACTAAAGGTTCGATGATGGTTGAAGGTCGTATTGCTCGTGTGGTTTACATCTCTTTGTACCGTATGCACCAAATGGCGCTTCACGGCTTAATCAAAACATCACTGATGATGCTGGTTGGTCGTATTAACCGTGTACTTCGTCCAAACCTAAAGCTTCACTAATCAGGTAAGCCTTATAAGGGCATTTCGCTGATAATAAAAAAGAGCTCTTCGGAGCTCTTTTTTGATCGTGTTGATTGAGTACTATCGCTGGTTGCAACTAATTGAAGTAGTTAAGAGGTTGGAGGTAGCACAGAATAAACCACGCCATCTTTCGGTTTACCGTTAAACAGAAATCGATTCTTGGCAATGGTTTCTCGCTCAGCGCCACACTTCTCTATCAGCTTTTGGCTTGGTAGGTTCTCGGTATCGCAGACAATCTCCAAGCGCGTTAACTTCAGTTGCGCAAAGCAAAATTCAAACAAGGCCAGCATCGCTTCTTTGGCTATTCCTCTCCTTTGAAAGTCATCACTCACCCAATAACCTAAACTCGCCATATTGAAGGTGTGATAAAGCTCATTGATCGCCACCATTCCGACCAGCTTATCGGTTTTTCGCTCAAAAATACCAAAACCAAACGCGTCGGCTTTCACCCAGTTCAGGCGAGTTGCTAGAATAAACTTCTCGGCTTCGACGATAGAAAACTCATCGTGGCACCAATCTACCCAAGGTAATAAACTCGGTGAAGATTTGATCAGCTGAGCAAACTCTTGAGCATCTGAGGCTTCAATGATTTTGAGGCTTAGATTTTGTGTATTGATCTGAAAGTCTGGGCTCATAGGACGTACCAAATAACATGTAATGGCTAATAAAACGCCCTCACAATGGAGGGCGTATTGAATGCTTAATACAACTTCAATTCTTTATATCAAGTTCCACTCTCTATAAGAATAGTTGAGCTGCTAGCTGAAGACTGATTACGTGGTTTATTGAGCGACGCGACGTACTTGAATCACCATGCCAAGAAGCGGGTGGTCTAGGTAGTGAGTCTCTGTACTGCGCATGCGACGTTTTTGGTCCATGCGGTAGCTTTTAAGGAACTCTTGCACTTCAACGGTCGGAGAGATCTCAGTAAGGTTACCCACCTGAACATTGCTCTCTGCACCACTTACTGGCGAGTCTAGCTCGATTTGCTGTTCTTGCAGCGTCACTTCACGAACGCTTGGCGCTTTTAAATCCAGAGTCGTTTCAGCATATAGATAGTGCTGTACGTAGATCTGTAGCTTGCCGTCTAATTCGTAAAGCGGTTTATCAATAGTCTCTTCTTGGAAGCCATCTGGGTTTGATGCAGTGACAGCACCTTTCTCAGAGCCGTCGGCATTAAACTGTTTAGAGAAGTCTTTACCTGCTTGAATGTGGAAAACAGGTGCTGAACTTTTACCTTGGTCACCTTGACGCCAAGCAGTGTGCATCAGAACTTCAAAGCCTGCGTGTTTGCGTAGCTTGTCCTTCTGAGGCGTTAACTTGTATTCCGAGTAAGGAAGCATCTGCACGCCTTTCTTCGCTCGGTACTGGGTATCTTGAAATGAACCAACGCGCTCAAGTGAAATCTTAGGCTGTGTGTTTGGCCAAGATTCATTTACTTTTTCTGCATCAACAGCGCGCTTAAAAATGATCACTTCTATATCAAATTGTCTCTGTGCCAAACTTGGCAGTGAGACGAACAATAGTAGCAGTGGGATCAGTCTTTTCATTTTTACTCCGTCTTCCAGCCGAACTATCGGCTGGATAATTTATATGTGCAGTGGATTGGGTCTTATGCTGAAGGCAGCAAGTTTTGTCTGAATTCGTCCAATAAATCACTAACAAATTGAATTCGTTTCCGTCTGTCGACCAATGGTATCGTAAACTTGAACTTAGTTGGTCCTTCCATTGAAAACTTTTGCGGTTGAGATTGCAACAGTTTAACAAGGTAGTTCGGGTTTATGTCAGCATCCGGGTAGAATTCGATAAATCCGCCTTTATCGTGCGCTTCAATTTTCTTGGCTTTGATAGATGCCGCCGCTAACTTAAGCTCGGAAACCGATAATAAGTTCTTGGTTGCATCAGGAAGAATACCGAAGCGGTCGATAAGCTCGACTTTTAGCTCTGCAAGTTCATCCGTGTCACTCACGCTCGCAATACGCTTGTATGTTGATAAACGCGTGTTGATGTCTGGAATATAGTCGTCTGGCAATAGTGCAGGCAGACGCATCTCAATTTCAGTTTGTTCACGCAATAGATCATCAAGTGAAGGCTCTCTACCTTCTTTCAATGCTTCTACTGCTTGCTCAAGCATCTCCATGTACAAGGTGAAACCAACCGACTGGATTTGACCACTTTGCTCATCGCCTAATAGCTCGCCAGCACCACGAATCTCTAAGTCATGGGTTGCTAGCGTAAAGCCTGCACCTAAGTCTTCAAGTGAAGCAATGGCGTCCAATCGTTTGACCGCGTCTTTGGTCATTGCTTTCGGGGGAGGTGTTAGCAAGTAGGCATAAGCTTGGTGGTGAGAACGGCCCACACGACCACGCAATTGGTGTAGCTGAGCTAAACCAAGGTTATCGGCTCTGTCCATCAAGATGGTATTAGCTGTTGGTACATCGATACCGGTTTCGATGATGGTTGTACACACCAACATGTTAAATCGCTGGTGGTAGAAGTCATTCATGATGCGTTCCAGTTCGCGCTCTCGCATCTGGCCATGAGCCACGGTAACGCGCGCTTCTGGAATCAGCTTCTGTAGTGACTCTGCTGTTTTCTCAATCGTGTCGACTTGGTTGTGCAGGAAGTAAACTTGCCCACCACGCATAATTTCACGCAGCACCGCTTCTCTGACGATCGCATCATCACTCTCGCGAACGAAGGTTTTAATTGCCAAGCGTCGTGCGGGTGGTGTTGCGATGATAGACAAATCACGCATACCACTCATTGCCATGTTCAGCGTTCGCGGGATTGGTGTAGCAGTGAGCGTTAGGATGTCGACATCCGCACGCATTGCTTTCACTTTCTCTTTCTGACGCACACCGAAGCGGTGTTCTTCATCGACAACCAGCAAGCCAAGGTCTTTAAACTTAATATCGCTAGAAAGAAGCTTGTGAGTCCCCACCAAGATGTCGACCTTACCCTCGGCGACATCTTGCATGATCAGCTTTTGCTCTTTAGCTGATTTGAATCGGGATAGAACTTCAACACGAATCGGCAAGTTGGCGAAACGGTCCCTGAAGTTTTCGAAGTGTTGCTGAGCAAGCAGGGTAGTAGGGACTAAAACCGCCACTTGCTTGCTGTTATCGGTACACACGAATGCCGCGCGCATCGCCACTTCTGTCTTACCAAAGCCCACATCACCACACACTAGGCGGTCCATGGCTTTTGCTTGGCACATGTCAGACATCACTGCATTGATGGCCATAGCTTGGTCATCGGTTTCTTCAAATGGGAAACCAGACTTGAAAGTCGCGTATTGGCCACGGTCGAGCACAAATTTGTAGCCAGGTTTCAGCTCACGCTTAGCGTAAACATCAAGTAGCTCCGCTGCAACATCACGGACTTTCTCTGCGGCGCGTTTACGAGCTTTTTGCCACGCTTCGCCACCGAGTTTATGCAGTGGTGCAGAATCTTCAGCGCCACCAGAGTAACGCCCGATTAAGTTCAAAGACGCAACTGGCACGTAGAGCTTGGCATCGTTTTGATACTCAAGCGTTACGTATTCGGTTTTCATGCCGCCGGCTTCGAGTGTTTGCAAGCCGATGTAACGACCAATACCGTGGTCAATGTGCACAACAGGCTGACCCGGTTTAAGTTCTGCCAAGTGGCGAATTACGGTATCGCTATTAACGCTTTTCTTATCTTTCTTACGACGCTGAACAACACGATCGCCAAGTAAGTCGCTTTCACAGATAAGGGCGATGTTGTGCTCTTCATGGATAAAACCGTGTTCAGCAGAGCCAAGGATCAGGCTGAACTTATCTTTGCCTTTAATCGCTTCGTCGAGGTTTTCAACTTCGCTTGGACGAACTTTAATGCCTCGAAGCAACTCACTCAGAGCCTCACGGCGACCTTCAGACTCAACTGAAAAAACCACTTTGCCTTCGAAGGCTTCAGTGAACTTTCTTAGGTTTGCGAGTGGCTCTTTATTCTGATGCTGAACACTGAGGTCAGGCAATGTCACGACCGGTAAGTTAGTGCGGCCTGCTTTCTCTTCAATCGAATCTAGGCTTAGGTTGACTTGTGGCTTCTGTTTGAAGTGTGCGAATAGCTCGTCTTTCTTTAGCCATAGTTGTTCAGGTGTCAGCAGTGGTCGTAATGGATCAACACCGCGCTGTTCGTATCTGTGAGTAACATCAGCAAGGAAAGAATCAACAGCTGTTTCTACGTCACCAAGAACTAAGAGTTGCGCTTCATCGGCAACGTAATCAAACAAGGTTTCTGTGTGATCGAAGAACAGCGGTTGCCAATACTCAATACCAGCAGGCCAAGTCCCTTTTGAAACCTGCATATAAACCGATTCTGGTTCGCGGCGCGCATCAAACTGTTGGCGCCAACGAATACGGAAATCTTCAATCGCTGTTTCCGAGGTTGGAAACTCATGAGCAGGTAGAAGGCGAATCTCGGAGATATCTTCGATAGAGCGTTGATTCTCAGGATCGAAGGTACGAATCGTATCGATTTCATCATCAAAGAAGTCTATACGATATGGGTCTTTACTGCCCATTGGGAATAGGTCGAGAATAGAACCACGGCTTGCGTATTCACCTGGGCCAAACACTTGATCAACGTAACGATAGCCTGACTTTTCAAGCTGCAAGCGCAGTTTCTCAAGCGAGTAGAGATCGCCCGTTTTCACCATTAGAGTGTGCTGCAGCAAAAAGTCGCGCGGTGACTGGCGTTGCAATAACGTGCTGATCGGAACGATCGTGATGCCATTTTTTAGCGTTGGCAGGGCGTAAAGGCGTGCGATACGATCTGAGATGATCTCTTGGTGCGGCGAAAAGCTGTCGTAAGGCAGTGTTTCCCAGTCTGGGAATAGTGCGACTTCATGTGCCGTAAACTGTTCAATTTCAGATTGTAGCTTAAGTGCGACTTGTGGGTCTGGCACTGCAAGTACGGTATGGCTGTTGTGCTGCTCTGCGAGTTTAGCAATGGCCAGAGCGAGAGACGAACCGACTAGGTTACCGATATGCTTTTTGTCACCGGCACCTTTAAGTTTAGGTAGTGTAAATATGGATTTTTTGGTCATGTTAATTTACTTGTTATCTCGGTCTAGAGAGCGTTGACGCAAGAGTTTCTGTTGTTGATGAAGTGCCGCTTTAATTAGCAGGTCTTGGTCGGTATCGCGAAGATGAGCGTATTTAAATTTGATTTCGAAACCTGAGTCTTTCGCTTCGCTAGCAAATACTTCTGCGTAGCAATAAATGGCTGCTGCTGGGTGCTCTAGGAAAAGTTTGGCTTTTACTAAGCGACCCGGTTCGATGTCTACTTTTGAAAAGCAGGAAAACTGACTCGCACCAAATGAATAGGTGTGAGTACGAAATTTCTCATCATCTTGCTGCGATAACATAAAGCTCAACAAGAGGTTTAATTTCGAGTTTTGTGCATCCAATAAACTGGTGACATTCTTCAAGTCGCTGTTTTTCAGTTCAGCACGAGCGCTGTCAGCTAACAGATCCAATTGGCTAAATTCACTTGCCACCACAAATGGTGCTGGGATCTCAGATTCGAATTGAATTTGAGAGGGTAAAGTGAAGCCGCTGTCCATTGGTTCAATATTAGCGGTAAGGCTATGGTGAACGGTGAAAAACTCTTGTTCTGTCATGCGTTAGTTCCTTGAAGTGATCTATTGATTATCGCTATGTGGCCGCAGTAATCAAGGTCAGTTAATTGAAAGTCTCAAATAGTTGTTTGAAATTTGGCAATTTGACAAGGTTCTGTTTTTCAAGCCTAACTAATTGAGTTAATTCACTCTATATTTTCAATTAACCCCTACACAGTAACAGCAATACCCGTTACATTAACCCGCATCCCCTTTAGATGGTTCAAAGTATGTTTCATCCTATTTCGTTGTTTGTTGGCCTACGCTATTTGAAAGGCCGTTCAGGTGATCGCTTTAGCCGTTTTGTTTCTTATATGTCGACGGCAGGTATCACCATTGGTGTGCTGTCTTTGGTTACTGTTTTATCGGTAATGAATGGATTCGAAGCGCAGTTAAAAGACCGAATTCTTGGTGTTCTTCCTCAGGCCGTGGTTTATGAGCAAGGCGGCACCACCTCTCTTTCTGCTAAAGCGCCTAATTTTGCAGAGCAAATGTCTCTTAATGGTCACGTTGAGCCGATTGTTCGCAGTGAGGCAGTAATTCAGAGTCCGGCTCAGTTATCTGCAGGGCTGTTAATCGGCATTGAGCCTAATTCAGATGACCCTCTTCAGAACCACTTAATTGCAGGTCGATTGTCTTCACTTAAAGCGGGTCAGTATCAGCTATTTCTTGGTCATACCTTGGCGAGAAATTTGAAGGTATCTATGGGTGACAAAGTTCGCCTGATGGTGACCAGCGCTAGCCAATACACACCATTAGGTCGTATTCCAAGCCAACGAAATTTCACTGTTGCTGGTATTTTTAATACTGGCTCTGATATCGATGCTCAATTGATGGTGACAGATATTAAAGATGCTGGGCGTTTGATGCGCTACAAATCAGATACCATTTCAGGCTGGAGACTATTTTTTGAAGACCCGTTTGAAGTCGCAGAGTTATCGACTCAACCATTACCTGAAGGTTGGTTGTGGAGTGATTGGCGAGACCAACGTGGCGAGCTGTTTCAAGCGGTGCGCATGGAAAAGAATATGATGGGCTTGATGCTTGGTCTTATCATCGGTGTTGCTGCATTTAATATTATTTCCGCGCTTATTATGGTGGTGATGGAGAAGCAGTCTGAAGTCGCGATTCTTAAAACACAAGGCATGACCGATGGTCAAGTCATGGGAATCTTTATGGTTCAAGGTGCAAGTAGTGGCGTTATTGGGGCGCTCTCTGGTGGAGTGTTGGGCGTTGCCCTAGCAATGAACCTTAATACCATTTTAGAGGCGATGGGGGTTGCTCTATTCTCATTTGGTGGCCAACTACCAATTTTAATCAACCCAATTCAAATCGCCGTTGTTGTGGTTTTGGCTATCGCACTTAGCTTGATTGCCACTGTATTCCCTTCTTATCGTGCATCGTCTGTGAAACCTGCTGAGGCCCTTCGTTATGAGTAATTTTCTTCAATGTAATGATATCCGTAAAACGTACCGTGAAGGCTCGTTAGATACAGAGGTGCTCAAGGGAGTCAGCTTTGAAATCGAAAAGGGTGAGCTAGTAGCAATCATCGGCACCTCTGGCTCGGGCAAAAGTACCTTGCTACATATCTTAGGCGCGCTTGATGATGCCTCTGCAGGCAGTGTGAGTTTTCTTGGTCAGGACTTAGCATCTTTGAGTTCAAATAAGCAAGCGAAGCTTCGCAATCAACATCTCGGTTTTGTTTATCAATTCCACCACCTTCTTTCTGATTTTTCTGCACTAGAAAACGTAGCTATGCCGTTACTTATTGGCGGCGAGAAACCTGCGAAAGCAAAACAAGAAGCTCAACTGTTACTTGATAAAGTTGGGTTAAGTCACCGTGTTGATCACCGACCTTCAGAACTTTCTGGTGGTGAAAGACAGCGTGTGGCAATTGCTCGTGCATTGGTAAACAAACCTGCTTTAGTTTTAGCTGATGAGCCGACTGGTAACCTTGACCACAATACCGCACTGTCAATTTACGACTTAATGCGTGAGCTCAACCGTGAATACGATACCGCCTTTTTAGTGGTGACCCATGATGGCGAACTCGCAGCCAAAATGGACCGTCAATTGCACATGCAAGATGGCTTGTTGGTTAACGTAGAAAAAGAGGAGAGCTAAGTGTTTTCTTCTTTATCTCTATTGATAGGCGGTCGATTTAGCCGAGCGAAACAGCGAGACAAGATGGTGTCGTTCATCTCTTTGTCTTCGACAATCGGCATTGCGGTTGGTGTCGCCGTGATCATTATCGGCTTGTCGGCCATGAATGGTTTTGAGCGTGAGCTTGAATCACGCGTGCTTTCTGTTATTCCACACGGTGAGTTTGAGGGCGTGAACGAGCCAGTAACTCGCTGGGAACATGTGATCGAACAGTCCGAAAAAAACGACAAGGTTGTGGCAGCTGCGCCTTATGTAAAAATTACAGCGCTTGCTGAAAAGGGCAAAGAGTTGAAAGCGATCGAAGTGCGCGGCGTTGACCCTAAGCGTGAGCAAGAAGTCTCGAGCTTGTCTAACTTCATCGACAAACAAGCTTGGAGTGAATTTAAGTCGGGGCAACAACAGATCATCTTGGGCTCAGGTGTAGCATATGTGCTTGGCGCTAAAGTCGGTGATTATCTGACTTTGATGATTCCAACGGTGAATGGTTCTGTGAAGGTTCAGGCGCCAAAACGTGTTCGAGTGAAAGTGGTGGGTTTGCTGACGCTTAATGGTCAGATAGACCACAGCTTGGCTCTAATCCCTATTGGTGATGCTCAAGTCTACGCAAACTTAGGTGAAGCGGTGACTGGAGTCTCTTTAAAAGTGACCGATGTGCTGAACGCGAACTCTATTGTGCGCGAAGTGGGCAATCAGCTTGATGTGTACGTGTATCTACGAAGCTGGCAACAGAAGTTTGGCTTCTTGTATCGAGATATCCAATTGGTTCGCACCATCATGTATCTGGTGATGGTACTGGTTATTGGCGTCGCTTGTTTCAATATTGTCTCGACTTTAATGATGGCAGTGAAAGACAGAGCATCAGAGATCGCGATCTTAAGAACCATGGGTGCATCAGATGGTCTAGTGAAGCGCATCTTTGTTTGGCAGGGCGTATTCTCAGGTGTGTTAGGCAGTTTAGTGGGGAGTGCGATAGGTGTGTTGGTGGCACTTAACCTCACTACGCTTATTAAAGGGCTTGAAAAGCTGGTCGATCACCAGTTCTTGTCCGGTGACATTTACTTTGTCGACTTTTTGCCATCACAGTTGGATATGACGGATGTTGTTGTTGTGTCCGGTACTGCGATTGTGTTGAGTTTGCTGGCGACATGGTATCCAGCATCACGAGCGGCGAAGTTAAATCCGGCCTCGGTGCTTAGTTCTAAATAATCAGCAGTCAGTTCTCTAGTAGATACAAAAAAGGATCCCAATGGGATCCTTTTTTATTGAATTCAATTCGTGTTCTTTACGACTTTCGTTACATGCCAATCTTGCAGAGGTCAGCGGCTCATCTGATTTTAACTTGTGTGCATTTTAAGTGAAGCGCATACAAGGTTAGATTGAATGACAAGGAACGGTCGTTCAGTACCTTGCTTGTCGCTTTTTCCAACTTCTTACTACTGAGTAACGCCATAAACCGCGAATACCAAAGTAGCCAGTCATTGCTGAAACCACCCCACAAATCAGACAACCCAATAAGAACGGAGGCCCAATGGTGCTCATCTGCGCCAAGATGAAGTCCCAAGACAATTCGAAGTGAAAGGCTTGCGGCGGAACATGCATAACAAACGCCCCGACTTTATAAGCAAAGTAGAAGAGAACGGGCATGGTGACCGGGTTACTGATCCAAACAAGTGCGACAGCCAGAGGCAGATTAACGCCACATGCGACGGCAAGGCCTGCAGACATAATCATTTGACTTGGTAGAGGGACAAACGCCATGAATAACCCAACAGCGAACGCGCCAGCCGCAGAGCGACGATTAAGGCACCATAAGTTGGGGTTGTACAAAACATTGCCAAAAACTTTCAATGCTTTCTGACGCTTGATTAACTCATGGTCAGGCATAAATCGTTTGATAAACTTTCTTGGCATAGGAGGAAGCTACTCTCTTGTTTAACACTTGGTTCTTGATTTCATTTGCTGCGACAGTTGTGTCTGCCAGCTTCTGGCCTGTGATGCCACATTGGGTTTGGGCACCATTGATGCTGTTGCTACTGCTAGCATCAACAAAGTATAGCGTTTTCCGGAGTGCAAGAGGTCCAGTAACAGCATTGATACTAGTTATCTGCCTAGGGAATGCGATTGAAATACAAACGAGTCGCTTATTCCAATCAGGGCAGAATACTACCATAAATGCTTCGGTTGTTAGCCTTTTTAGTGAAAATAGCCACGGTTTTGAAAGCGTAATAGTAGCCAGATCAATTAGCGGCGAAAAATTAATCTCTCCTCAATTGATAAAATTGCGTTTATTCACCCCTTTTAAGTTAACGCTTGGAGATGATGTCAATTTATCTGTGTCCATAAAGCCTGTATGGGGCAAACTCAATGAAGCAGGCTTTGATTTAGAAAAGTACTTGTTTAGTGCAGGCGTGGTTGCCAATGCAACTTACAGGGCCGATACCAAATATCGAATACACTCTAGCACCAACTTGCGAGCCCAATGGTTTGAAACCAGCCTTGAAAGGTTAAGTCGGCTGACAAACCAAGACCTCATTATGGCTTTAAGCTTTGGGTATCGGGAGCTCATTCATCCTCATCGGTGGGATTTACTTAAAAGTAGTGGCTTAATTCATTTGATGGCTATCTCGGGACTCCATATCGGGATTGCCTTTGGTTTCGGTTATCAGTTAGGCAAGATATTCAGGTTACTTTCACCTTCATATCTTTGGCTTCCTACGATGTTCGGGCTCGGTTTGGCCTATTTCTATAGTTGGTTTGCTGGGTTCACGCTGCCAACTTTAAGAGCTTTAGTGATGTGCGTCATCGCCAGTTATTTTTTGTGGCGTGGGCAGAATATCAGTTTGCTTCGGTATGTCGCTTTAAGTCTGTGCGTGGTTCTGCTGATTTGGCCGTTTTCAGTCTTGTCGAGCAGTCTTTGGTTGTCCTTTGGTGCATTGGGCGCCGTTCTATATATCGCTTTAAATTGTCAGCCTTCATCTTCAGTCTCTACATTTTTCGATCGAGTATTGTTGCTCATTAAGATCCAACTGATACTTACACTCCTGATCGCGCCGTTTTCCATGCTGTTTTTCAAAGGGGTCAGTTTAGTCTCTGTTTTCTACAATTTACTTCTTTTGCCTTGGGTATCGATGGTGACGATCCCGCTGTTGTTTCTGGCAATGTTTCTTAGCTTAATATCGGAGTCAGTGTCTAGTACGCTTGAACTCGGAGTGATAGAGAATGGTTTTGTTAGCCAACTGTGGAAGTTGGTCGACTTGTCGCTTGAGCCTCTCGTATATAGCCTTCCTTTCTCTGAGCGATTTTGGATTCAAGTCGATAATCATACAATTGAGTTATTTGTATTCCTTATTTTGTTTTTCGGCTTTGTTGGTCGATACCTCAAGCAAGCACTATCGATATTGCTAATTGCGCTGTTTGTGCTGTGGTGGGAATTCAGCAAACCCCAGCAAGAAAAGCTAACCATCGATATATTGGATGTTGGACACGGGTTGTCTTTAGTGTTGGAAAAGAACAATCAGATTGTTGTTTATGATCTTGGCAATGCGTGGCCAGGAGGCTCGGTTGTTGAGTCTTTGTTGATTCCTACTTTGAATCAGCGGGGGATTCATGAATTAGAAGGCGTGATTGTGAGTCATTTCGATTCTGACCATGCTGGTGGTTATCCGGCGTTGCTTGAAAACTACAACCCTAAGTGGATAAGAACCAGTCAGAATATTAATCAACAACCCCAATCTACCACTCCAGCTCTGCCTAATATTCAAGCATGTACTCTTGGTGAGGTTTGGAACTGGCAAGGTATTGTTTTTGAAGTGTTATGGCCTCCCAAGCAAGTGAAGAGGGCGTACAACCCACATTCGTGCGTGGTCAAGATATCAGACTCAAATACAGATTTCTCGATGTTGCTCACTGGCGATGTTGAACTAGTAAGTGAGTGGTTACTTGCCCGTGAAGGTGAACGGCTTAGGAGTAATGTCATGTTGGTTCCGCATCATGGCAGTGATTCGTCATCGATTAAGTCGTTTATTGAGGCCGTGTCACCTCAGCTGGCGATAGCTTCTCTAGCCAAAGGAAATCAGTGGGGAATGCCAAGTGCGTCTGTTGTTGAACGCTATCAGGAAGCGGGGAGTACTTGGCTAGATACTGGAGACAGCGGACAAATAACCATCACTCTTAGCAAAGAAGGTTGGCAATATCATGCGATTAGAGAACAACAAGGCGGGCAGTGGTATAGGCAGATGCTTCGTAAGGGAGTAGAATAGATAGATTATTGTGAGAAAATTAAGCGATTCTATGTCAACACAAACAGATGAAACTACCTGGGTCACATTTAAAAGACTTTGGACTTATATTCGACTATATAAGGCCGGCCTAGGTGTTGCGGTAATTGCGCTTATTATAAATGCCGTTTCTGATACCTATATGATTTCCTTACTAAAGCCGTTACTTGATGAAGGCTTTGGTAATGCTGAATCTGACTTTTTACGTACACTTCCACTTATTATCTTTGCCATGATGTTCGTTCGTGGTGTCAGTGGTTTTGTTTCAACCTACTGTTTGAGCTGGGTCTCTGGCAATGTGGTTATGGAAATTCGTCGTAAAATATTCAGCCATTTCATGCACATGCCTGTGTCTTTCTTCGATAAAGAACAGACTGGTGCTCTGCTATCCCGAATTACTTACGATTCAGAGCAAGTGTCTGCAGCAACCAGTAAAGCGTTAGTCAGTATTGTCCGTGAAGGTGCAAGTATTATTGGCTTACTGACGCTGATGTTCTGGAACAGTTGGCAGTTGTCTTTGGTGTTATTCGCTGTAGCACCTCTTGTGGCGTGGGCGATCAGTATCGTATCGAAGCGATTCAGAAAGATCTCTAAGAACATGCAGACGAGTATGGGCCATGTGGCGTCGTCTGCAGAGCAAATGTTGAAAGGGCATAAAGTGGTTCTAACTTACGGTGGTCAAGATCTAGAAAAACACCGCTTTGATAAAGTTAGTAACCAAATGCGCCAACAAAGCATGAAGCTAATCACTGCTCAAGCGGCCGCTAACCCAATTATTCAAATGATCGCATCAGTTGCGATTGTTGTTGTTCTATTCCTTGCTAGTGTCGATTCTATTAAAGCAGAACTAACGCCAGGTACATTCACGGTTGTGTTCTCTGCAATGTTTGGTTTGTTGCGTCCACTAAAAGCGCTAACTAACGTAACATCTGAATTCCAACGCGGTATGGCAGCAAGTACGACGCTATTTGGTTTGATGGACCTAGATACAGAACAAAACAAAGGCACGTTGAAACCTGAAACCGTAACCGGTGAAGTTGCAGTAAAAGATGTGACGTTTACTTATGATGGTGCAGAGAAACCTGCTCTCGATAAGGTCAGCTTTAATATACCGAAAGGTAAGACAGTTGCGCTTGTTGGGCGGTCTGGTTCGGGTAAGAGTACCATTGCTAACCTATTCACTCGTTTTTATGACGTAGACTCTGGCTCAATTGAGCTTGATGGCCACGACATTCGCGATTACGAATTGAGAAATCTGCGTGAGCACTTTGCTCTCGTTTCTCAAAATGTGCATCTGTTTAACGATACAGTCGCGAACAACATCGCTTATGCAGCAGAAGAGCAATATACTCGCGAACAGATTGAACACGCGGCTAAACTTGCTCATGCAAGCGAATTTATCGAGGGCATGGAAAATGGCATTGATACGGTTGTGGGCGAGAATGGCGCGAGTCTTTCTGGTGGTCAAAGACAGCGTATTGCGATTGCCCGAGCTCTATTGAGAGATGCACCTGTTTTGATTCTTGATGAGGCAACATCTGCACTGGATACAGAGTCAGAGAGAGCGATTCAATCCGCACTAGAAGAGCTGCAGAAAGACAAAACAGTATTAGTTATTGCACACCGACTCTCTACCATCGAGCAAGCCGATGAAATTCTAGTGGTTGATGATGGTCATATTGTAGAAAGGGGAGCACATGCTGAGCTAATCGCGCATGATGGCGCCTATGCACAATTACACCGAATTCAGTTCAGTGGATAAGATTAGGTCTTGTTGTGATCGAAAAGATTTGGTTTAACAACCACCCGTTGAAATACCTTCTCTGGCCGCTGTTGTGGCCACTGAGTCTGCTGTTCAAAATGATCAGCGGTCAACGTCGTGATGCTTATCTATCGGGGAAGAAAGAGGCTTACCGTCCACCATTGCCAGTAATTGTTGTTGGTAATATTACCGCTGGTGGTAATGGTAAAACACCGGTCGTAATTTGGTTGGTTGAGATGCTCCAGGCCAATGGTTTTAAGCCTGGTGTCGTTTCTCGTGGCTACGGTGCAAAAGCACCAAGCTATCCGCTGGTTTTGGATGAGAATACGCCAGCAGAACACTCTGGTGATGAACCTCGTTTGATCCGAAAGCGAACAGGAGCTCCTGTTGCGGTCGACCCTGTGCGCGCGAATGCGGTGAAAGCTCTACTGAGCGAAGGGGTGAATGTCATCATCACTGATGATGGCCTTCAGCATTACGCGCTTGAACGCGATATTGAATTTGCAGTTATCGACGGCGCAAGACGCTTTGGTAGCGAGAGCTTGATTCCTTTAGGTCCATTACGAGAGCCTGTATCTCGTTTAGATGAAGTTGACTTTTTGGTGAATAATGGCGGTAAAGCGCATGGGCGAGAGTTCTCGATGTCTTTGCTTCCAAGCCAAGCGGTTAATCTGAAGACAGGCCAAAAAAGGTCTGTTTCAGAATTACAGAAGCTGGTGGCTTTTGCCGGTATTGGCCACCCACCGCGCTTTTTTAAGACATTGGAAGATCTTGATGGTGATGTGGTGTTCACACAGGGTTTCGCTGACCATCAAGATTTTGATAAAGATGAACTTCATGCCTTAGCTAAGAAAGGCATGAATCTGATTATGACAGAAAAAGACGCTGTAAAATGCGAAGAATATGCTCAAGATAACTGGTGGTATCTTCCAGTTTCTGCGCAGTTTGATGAAGATTCGCAACAGCAAATTTTAAAAAGAATAAAAGAGGTTATGGAATACTATGGATCACCGTCTACTTGAGATCGTTGCTTGCCCTGTATGTAAAGGTAAACTAACTTTTGACAAGGATAAGCAAGAGCTTGTTTGTAAAATTGATCGCCTTGCTTACCCAATTAAAGAGGGTATTCCTGTTCTTTTAGAACCTGAAGCTCGCACCGTTTCAATGGATGAGGGTAAGTAATGTCTTATACGGTTGTTATACCTGCAAGATACCAATCGAGCCGTTTACCAGGTAAGCCTCTGGCTGACATTGGTGGCAAGCCGATGATTCAATGGGTATACGAACAGTCGATGAAGGCAGGTGCTGATAACGTTATTATCGCTACCGACGACGCTCGAGTTGAAAAAGCGGCTAAAGCATTTGGCGCGACCGTTTGTATGACATCACCGAATCATGAATCAGGCACTGAGCGTCTAGCTGAAGTGATTGAAGTTATGAAGATTCCAGATGATCATATTATCGTGAATGTTCAAGGTGATGAGCCACTTATCCCACCTGCGATCATTAATCAGGTTGCGAATAACCTTGCGAACAGTACAGCTCCGATGGCAACGTTAGGTGTGGAAATTACTCATGCTGATGAAGTGTTTAATCCTAACGCAGTTAAAGTTGTAACCGATAAAGACGGTTACGCGTTATATTTTAGCCGAGCAACCATCCCTTGGGATCGCGATGCTTATGCGAACAACGGCACTGCAGCAGAATCGCCTTTGCTTCGTCATATTGGTATCTATGCTTACCGAGCGGGTTTTATCAATACCTACATCAATTGGGAACCAAGTACCCTAGAACGAATTGAGTGCCTAGAGCAACTACGCGTGCTTTGGTACGGTGAAAAAATCCACGTAGACGTTGCGGCTGAAGCGCCTGCTGCTGGGGTTGACACACCTGAAGACCTAGAAGCGGTTCGAGCTATTATTGGCTAAGCTTCTTTGAGCTGATCATAAAACACAGTAGAGCCTTGCTTGTTGCGAGGCTTTTTTCTATCTATCGAAAAGTACGCTATCGATAAGCGCGTGGGTGTCTTATTGACTTACGCAAACGGATATTGAGCTGGTTGCATTTGTTTATGCATCATCAACACGGAATTATCTGAGATTTACCTCGCTCGACTTCCAATTTTTCTCTATAATATGCCGCCTATAAAGTAGTGGCGAATCGCTAGTACAGAATAAAACTTACGACAAAACGTGGAGTAAAAGATGCCTTCTCAAAGCCCAGTGATTACGGTTGATGGACCAAGTGGTGCAGGTAAAGGTACCCTGTGTATGTTACTAGCAGATAAGCTAGGCTTTCATCTTCTAGATTCAGGCGCGATCTATCGCGTATTGGCTTTAGCGGCAATTCACCATGGTGTGGATACAGAATCAGAAGATGCTTTAGTACCGCTTGCTACACACTTAGACGTGCAGTTTATTGCTGAAGGCGACTTAGTTAAGGTTATCCTAGAAGGTGAAGATGTGTCTGGTGAACTTCGTAAAGAAGAGACTGGCATGGCGGCTTCAAAAGTTGCTGCTTTACCTCGCGTTCGAGAAGCACTGCTTCGTCGTCAACGTGCATTCAGCGCTGCGCCTGGCTTGGTTGCCGATGGCCGTGACATGGGAACGGTTGTGTTTCCTGAAGCTGAAGCGAAAATATTTTTAGATGCAAGTGCTGAAGAGCGTGCGAGTCGCCGCCTTAAACAGTTGCAACAGAAGGGGTTAGATGTTAAATTTGACGACCTTTTGAGCGAGATCCAAGAGCGAGACGACCGAGATCGTAATCGCCCAGTGGCGCCACTTCGCCCTGCAGAGGATGCTCTAGTGCTTGACTCCACCTCAATGAATATTGAGCAGGTAGTAGAAAAAGCACTACACTATATTGAATCGAAACTGGCTGGGTAATTTCGCCGAGCTAGTACGAACGTTGGTCGCAAGGATGATGACCGGCGAATTTATCAACCCCATGCGGTAGGATACCCATGGACGTTTAATTATTGAAGATTAAATAATGACTGAATCTTTTGCTCAACTCTTTGAAGAGTTTCTATCTGAAACTGAATTCCAACAAGGCAGCATCGTTAAAGGTACTGTAGTAGCTATCGAGAACGGTTTCGTTCTTGTAGACGCTGGTCTTAAGTCTGAATCTGCTATTCCTGCTGAACAATTCAAGAACGCTGCTGGCGAACTTGAAGTTGAAGTTGGTGCTGAAGTAGACGTAGCTCTAGACGCTGTTGAAGATGGTTTCGGTGAGACTCAACTTTCTCGTGAGAAAGCTAAGCGCCACGAAGCTTGGATCGTACTTGAGAAAGCTTGCGAAGAAGCTGAAACTGTTGTTGGTATCATCAACGGTAAAGTTAAAGGCGGTTTCACTGTTGAACTTAACGGTATCCGTGCTTTCCTTCCAGGTTCTCTAGTAGACGTACGTCCTATCCGTGACACTGCTCACCTAGAAAACAAAGAGCTAGAGTTCAAAGTAATCAAGCTAGACCAGAAGCGTAACAACGTTGTTGTTTCTCGTCGTGCTGTTATCGAATCTGAAAACAGTGTTGAGCGTGACGAACTTCTTGAAACTCTACAAGAAGGTACTGAAGTTAAAGGTATCGTTAAGAACCTTACTGACTACGGTGCATTCGTTGACCTTGGCGGTGTTGACGGTCTTCTACATATCACAGATATGGCTTGGAAGCGCGTTAAGCACCCATCAGAGATCGTTAACGTTGGTGACGAAATCCTAGTTAAAGTTCTTAAGTTCGATCGTGAGCGCACTCGTGTTTCACTAGGTCTTAAGCAACTAGGCGAAGATCCATGGGTAGCAATCGCTAAGCGTTACCCTGAAGGTCACAAGCTTTCTGGTCGTGTTACAAACCTAACTGACTACGGCTGCTTCGTTGAGATCGAAGAAGGCGTTGAAGGTCTAGTACACGTTTCTGAAATGGATTGGACTAACAAGAACATCCACCCTTCTAAAGTTGTTAATGTTGGCGACGAAGTTGAGGTTATGGTTCTTGATATCGACGAAGAACGTCGTCGTATCTCTCTAGGTCTGAAACAGTGTAAAGCTAACCCATGGCAGTCATTTGCAGAAATGCAAGCTAAGGGCGACAAAGTTACTGGTAAGATCAAGTCTATCACTGACTTTGGTATCTTCATCGGTCTAGAAGGCGGTATCGACGGTCTTGTACACCTATCTGACATTTCTTGGAACGCTGCCGGCGAAGAAGCTGTACGTGAATACAAGAAAGGCGACGAAATCTCTGCTGTTGTTCTAGCAGTAGATGCAGAGCGTGAGCGTATTTCTCTTGGCGTTAAGCAAATGGAAAACGACCCGTTCAACGCATACGTTGCTGACAACAAGAAAGGTGTTCTTGTAAACGGTACTGTTACTGCAGTTGACGCGAAAGGCGCTACTATCGAGCTAATCGAAGGCGTTGAAGGTTACATCCGCGCTTCTGAAGTTTCTCGCGACCGTATCGAAGATGCATCTCTAATCCTAAGCGTTGGCGACAGCGTTGAAGCGAAGTTCACTGGTGTAGACCGTAAGAACCGCGTAATCAACCTATCTATCAAAGCTAAAGATGAAGCTGATGAGCAAGAAGCAATGGCTTCACTGAACAAGTCTGAAGAAGGCGCGTTCGGTAACGCAATGGCAGACGCATTCAAAGCTGCTAAAGGCGAATAATAGCTTCTCGTTAAGAGAATTATAGCTATATAGCCAAGAAAGGAGCCGTAAGGCTCCTTTTTTTTTGCTTATTTTTCCGATAGGTCTATAATTTCTAAAAAGAAAACCAACGAGGGTAACTATGACTAAGTCTGAATTGATTGAAAGACTATGCGCTGAGCAAACGCATCTTTCTGCAAAAGAAATTGAAGACGCTGTAAAAGACATTTTAGAGCACATGGCTTCAACACTAGAAAGTGGTGATCGAATCGAAATTCGCGGCTTTGGCAGTTTTTCTCTGCATTACCGTGAACCTCGTGTTGGACGTAATCCTAAAACTGGTGACAAGGTAGAGTTGGAAGGCAAATACGTTCCTCACTTCAAACCAGGTAAAGAGCTACGCGAACGAGTAAACTCAGGACTGTAGCCTACTTATCGGAATTAAGAAAAGCGGCATACTATAATGTATGCCGCTTTTTTATGACCATAATATGGTGGTCTGATTAGTAATTTTCCTGCATAATCGTACAGCTAACCAACCAATGAGTGATGAACTATGAAAATTATAAAAATAGTCGCCGTTATCGCACTTTTCCTAATTGCACTGGCTTTAGGCTCTCAAAACCAAACAACTGTGAATTTCAACTATCTGCTAGCGCAAGGTGACTTCCACCTATCAAGTTTACTAGGCGTTGTATTCGTTTCAGGCTTTGCCCTTGCTTGGTTAGTCTTTGGCAATATGCACATGCGGTCTCAGCTAAAAATTCATCGCTTGAAGAAGCAACTCAATAAGCAATCAAAGCAGGTCGCTGCTGATACTAAAGCTTAAAGGCTATATTTGATGTTAGAGTTACTGTTCTTACTTTTGCCTATCGCAGCCGCTTATGGTTGGTATATGGGTAATCGTAATGCTCAGCAAGAAAAACAAAAACAATCACACCAGATCTCCCGTCAATACGTGACGGGTTTGAACCTATTACTGTCAGACCAATCTGACAAAGCGGTTGATCATTTTATTGAGCTACTTCAAGTAGACAATGAGACCATCGACACTCACTTAGCCTTGGGCAACTTGTTCCGCTCAAGAGGCGAAGTCGACCGCGCTATTCGAATTCACCAAAATCTTATCTCTCGTTCGGGGCTTACTCTCGACCAGAAAAATCTCGCACTGCAACAATTAGCTAAAGACTACATGGTCTCTGGTTTTCTTGATCGCGCCGAAAAAATCTTTGAACAGCTTGTAGAAGAACCCGACCACAAAGAGGGCGCTTTGCAGCAGTTAGTTGCTATTTATCAGCAAACTCGAGAGTGGAATAAGGCTATCCATTACGGAAATATCCTCGTTAAGCTTGGTAAGAAGAAAATGAAAATGCGTGCGACAGTAGCGCATTTTTGGTGTGAACTTGCGATGCAGGAGCAAGCTGATGGCAATCGCTCTAAAGCACTTCAGCACTTCAAGAAGGCGCTTTCTGAAGATCCTAAATGTGTTCGTGCAAGTATTGCTTTAGGTAAGTTCCACTTAGCGAATGAAGATTACCAAAAGACAATTGATTGTCTGGAGTCGGTACTCGAACAAGATATCGATTTTATCAGTGAGGTGTTGCCAACTCTTGCTGAGTGTTACCACAAACTTGGACAAGAAGCTCAACTGGTCGAGTTCCTGAAAGCGTGTATACAGAAGAAAGCCGGTGTATCTGCCGAACTGATGCTGGCGCAATTGGTTGCTCACCATGAAGATGTAGGCTCTGCGCAAGAGCTACTGACCAAGCAGCTTGTTAAAAACCCAACCATGAAAGGTTTTTATCGATTAATTGATTACCACCTAGCGGAAGCTGAAGAAGGTCGAGCGAAAGACAGCTTAACCACACTTCAGTCTATGGTTGGTGAACAACTTAAGGTTAAGCCCCATTATCGCTGTCGTCAGTGTGGTTTCTCAACACATTCAATGTATTGGCACTGCCCTTCATGTAAGGGGTGGGGAACGATCAAGCCTATTCGTGGGCTTGATGGTGAATAGATTTGTGGTCATTTTAAGACCAAATTATTAATTGCAGCTTTCGGGCTGCATTTTTATGACTGTTATTTATCACCTGATTTGGTGATTGAAATTTTTAGAAAGTTAACTGCGTTAGGAGATGAAATGAACGACCAAAAAATCATTGTAGCTTTGGATTATGACAACCAAGCGGATGCGTTAGCCTTTGTTGATCGTATTGATCCAGCATCTTGCCGCCTAAAAGTGGGCAAAGAGATGTTTACTCTGTTTGGCCCTGAATTTGTTCGTGAATTGCATAAGCGTGGTTTCTCAGTATTTTTAGACCTTAAGTTTCACGATATCCCGAACACATGTTCAAAGGCAGTCCGCGCTGCCGCTGAACTAGGTGTATGGATGGTGAACGTACACGCAAGTGGCGGTGAGCGCATGATGACGGCTTCTCGCGAAATCTTAGAACCGTATGGTAAAGATCGCCCGTTGCTAATCGGCGTAACTGTCCTAACCAGTATGGAGCAATCTGACTTAGCGGGTATTGGCTTGGATCTTGAACCACAGCAGCAAGTGATGCGCTTAGCTTCTCTAACGAAGAACTCTGGCTTAGACGGTGTTGTATGCTCTGCACAAGAGGCTTCTTTGCTTAAAGGCGCACTTGGTCAGGAGTTCAAACTAGTGACTCCAGGTATTCGTCCTGTAGGCGCTGATGTTGGTGACCAGAAGCGTATCATGACCCCTTCTAAAGCGATTGAATCGGGGTCAGACTACCTTGTTATTGGTCGTCCTATTACTCAAGCTATTGACCCAGCTGCTGTACTTGCAGAGATCAACGGTACGCTAGCTTAAGTTTATATTTAGCTCGAGATATAAATAACAAAGGCCAGCATATTGCTGGCCTTAATTGTCTTGTCCGGATTAGTCTAAACTGGAATGAATTCTCTGCACAGAGTTTAAACTGGAGCACCACTATGGAATTTGAAGTCACTGTCTTCTGAAGTGATAAGTTCCGCTTCTACTTGCGCAAAATGAGCAATACGCTCTGAAATATCTTTACCTGCGATCTGTTCTGCTAGCTCAAGGTAATCTTGGTAGTGGCGAGCTTCTGAGCGAAGTAGAGACACGTAAAATTTCTCCATGTCTTCTTCCAAGAAAGGAGCCAATTTAGCGAATCGTTCACAAGAGCGAGCTTCAATAAACGCGCCGATGATAAGCTTATCAACCAGAGCATCAGGCTCGTAAGTCTTAACTTGTTTGATCAAGCCTTTAGCATAACGACCCGCCTCGATTGGCTGGTAAGTTACGCCTTTCTTCTCCATCAACTCCATGACTTGGTAGAAGTGATGCAGCTCTTCTTTGATCAGCAGTACCATCTTATCGATCAGATCAGCACCGTAATTACAGCCTTCTTTCGCTGTGATTTGCTTGGATACGTTGCTTTTACCACGCAGAGACTCTAAGTCTCCGATACGACGGTAAGCAAATTGCTCGTATGGCAAAATCCATTCATTCAGTTGTTTCGCACTTTCTTTATCAACTGCGTACTTGCGGATAAGGAACAAGGCACTCTGTGCTGCTTTAAGTTCACACAGCATGTGATCGCGTAGAATGATGTGCAGATTTTCAGGCTTTTTGGCTTCATCTATCCATGAATCTGGCGTTTCTGCTTTCAGAAAAGAGTGGATTGGAGCGAGTAGTTCTTGATACATGGTCAGGGAAAGTTTGTTGATAATACGGGGATTTTATCACAGCTCAAGAGATCTCCCTATACAGAGAAAGGAAATTCAACAGCTATAAAAAAGGCCGCCTATTTAATGTAAATAAGGCGGCCTTTAATTGTTGAGTTAGACTGTTACCATTTTTTCTTTTGACCGAAGAGGGCATCCATATCGTCTTCTCGCTCTTTAGATTCGATCTGTTGTAAATCTTGAGCGTTCTTATCTTGGCGTTTTTGATCAAGCTCGTCGAGCATCTGCTGTAGCTTTTCTTTTGCTTGATTAGAGTACGAATCATTTTTGGTTGCTAGCGCATCGATACCTTTACGCAGTAACTGAATTGCTGTTCCCGGTTGCCCACGAGAAATCGAGTCGTTTGCACGTTTGATAACGTTTTCAATGTTGATACGAATTTGAATTGTCTCTAGACGAGCGTTTTCAACCACATAAGCTTGAGTCTCGAAGCGACCCTTATTGTGTTCGTTGCGGACTGTATCACGTAGGCGCTTAACGAGCTTTAGCATCATGATTGCTTGCTTGTCACTACTTGGTACGCGGAAAACTGTGCTCTCACCACCTTTGTAGTTCTCTTTGAGCTGAGTGATCTGTTGTTTTACGCTTTCAATGCGTTGGGCAAGCTGCTTATTTTTTGGATCGAGTTGATACATGTTTTCTAATGCATCAAGAATCCGATTGTTTAAGCACACAAGAAGATCTTGGCTAAACGGCATGTGATGAGCGTTGCCAATCAGTTCTTCTGTACCGTCAATAATGGTTAGATAACGAGAAGCTTCCTGTTTCTTCGCTGTTTCTACCTTAACTTTATATTGAAGCATGATGTTGTAGCCTAAAACTAACACCAAAAGAACGGCTACTAAGGCGATTATTAAACCAATATTCATATATTTGAGTCTGCTTATTATTTTCTATAGCTAACCTGAGAGGATACACGATTCCATTGTGTATCGGCACTCGTAAATTGCAATTTCTGATTATCTCTTGTTGAGCGAAATCGGCAATCAAAACTTACCCACTAATGTATGAGAATGAGGGTTGGGTTGCAAAGCGTTAGTGATGTTTTTGTTTGTTAAGCTAGAAAAACTCAATTTTTCTGTCATTTTTGTGTTTGAAGCGTTATAACTATTAATTATATTACACGAGACTATAACGCTCTCTTTGCAAATAAGTTAGCACAGAAATGAGTAAAGGATTACGAGGTTAGATATGAAGTTACAGCAACTGAAGTACATTGTTGAGGTTGTAAACCATAACCTAAATGTTTCAGCTACAGCAGAGAGTTTGTACACATCTCAGCCAGGCATTAGTAAGCAAGTTAGATTACTTGAAGACGAGCTAGGCATTCAGATTTTTGAGCGTAGCGGTAAGCATTTAACACAGGTTACCCAAGCCGGTGAGGATATCATTCGCATCTCTCAAGAGATTTTGGCTCGTGTTGAGAGCATTAAAGCCGTAGCGGGTGAACACACTCATCCTGAGATGGGTACATTGAATATTTCAACCACTCATACCCAAGCTCGTTATGCTCTGCCTGATGTGATTAAAGGTTTCACTGCGCGTTATCCAAAAGTATCGCTTCACATGCACCAAGGCACACCAAGCCAGATGTCAGAAGCGGTAGCGAAGGGTACAGCGAACTTTGCGATTGCAACAGAAGCGCTGCACCTTTATCAAGATGCGATCATGCTGCCGTGTTACCACTGGAACCGTTCAATCGTTGTGACCAAAGATCACCCTCTGGCACAGAAGCGAAATATAACGATCGAAGATCTTGCGGCTTATTCTCTAGTGACCTACGTATTTGGTTTCACTGGTCGTTCTGAGCTTGATACTGCGTTCAATAAAGTTGGTCTAACACCGCGTGTTGTGTTTACCGCGACCGATGCGGACGTCATCAAAACGTATGTTCGCATGGGCATTGGTGTGGGTGTCATCGCAAGTATGGCGATTGACCACGAGCAAGATACCGATTTGGTTGCAATTGATGCGAGTCACCTATTTGGTGCTAGCACCACAAGCATTGGCTTTAGAAAAGGCACATTCCTGCGTTCTTACATGTTTGATTTTATGGAGCGTTTTGCGCCGCACCTAACTCGCCCAGTAGTTGAGCAAGCCATTTCTTTGAAGTCTAATGAAGAGATCGAAGAGATGTTTAAAGATATCGAACTACCTGTTCGTTAATCTCTTCATTTAAAGCTAGACTCTTATTCGGCCTGTATTTACAGGCCGTTTTGTTTTCGGCTTTATTGGGCGTGCGTTTTTTAGTTCTCTTTGTCTCGAACCTTTCCATTTGAAGCTCTTACCCCTACAATCCACGCACCATAGGGGGAATCATGCATTCACGATTTACAATTCTCGACTCATTTTTGTTAGAGCACCAAGTTTATTGGCGTTCAGAGCCTTTTCACCTATGCCAAACTCAACAGCAACCATGGCAAGAGGCCAATAGTCCACTTGTTGACTGGTTAGAAGACTTAAGCATTGAAAGCATTCAAACTTTAAAAGAAAACCCTGAGCTGTTGGCCGAGGAACTGATTCGTTTCCTTCCTGATTTAGAGCTCGCGAATCAAAATATTCAGTTTGATAATACAGCTTTGGTAGGGCTCCACCTCCCTCGTGGTACTGCCGATGGTATTCCAGGTAGAAAGTTGCAACAAATCGTGTCGATGGGAGAGGCGGTACTTGATCACCACCATGGTAAAGAGTGGCTGGAGTGGTGTTCTGGTAAAGGCTTCCTTGGTCGAATCTTATCTCAACAATCGAAGCAAAAAGTGACCAGCTTCGAGTGGCAACAATCGCTGTGCGAAAGCGGCCAAAAGATTGCAGATGCACAACGTTTAGAAATGACGTTTGTTCAAGGTGATGCCTTTTCTGAGAGTGTTGATGAGGTGTTTAATTCCAATCAACATGCGGTAGCACTGCATGCCTGTGGTGATCTCCATGTTGAGTTAGTTAAAAAGTCCGTGTCGCATGGGCTTCCTGCTGTGACTATATCCCCTTGTTGTTATCACCTTATTCGTGACGACAACTACAAAGCGATGTCATCAGTGGCACAAGCCTCGGCTTTAACATTGAGCAAGAGTGATTTACGAATTCCACTCCAAGAAACCGTTACTGGTGGCGAAAGGGTAAAGCGACATCGCCAATTGGAGATGAGTTATCGCCTAGGCTTCAGTCAGTTACTCAAGGCTGAAATGGGGATTGATGAATACATTCCCGTGCCGAGCATCAAAAAATCAGAATTGTCTGCGGGCTTTAAAGCTTTTTGTTTATGGGCTTCAGAGATTAAAGAGCTCCCAATTCGTTTGGATACCGATTTTGAGTCTTATCTTGTTCAAGGGGAGCAACTTTTCTGGGAGATGGAAAAACTAAGCCTGGTTCAGCAAGTCTTTAGACGACCATTAGAGATATGGCTAGCGTTGGATCGCGCGATTTATTTAAAAGAACAAGGCTACGAAGCCACCATCGAAGAGTTTTGTGAACGTAGTGTCACACCTCGAAATCTGTTGGTTCATGGTGTTAAGAGCGATAGATAAACGATGCGGTTATTAGAAAGCGTGCTAATCATAGCTTTCGAACGATAGTGTTATAGAGACAAAAAAGCCAGTTCGACAAAATCGGACTGGCTTTTTAATGTGTGGATTAACTGAACGCTTCAACGAGAAAATTTGACGCTCAGTTAGTTACTACATCATTAGTTAAACATTGCGATAGCTTCTGCTGGATCTACGTATTCAAGGTCAAAGCTTTCTGCAACTTCTTTACAAGTTACTTTACCGTGAATGACGTTTAGACCTTCTAGGAAGCCTTCATCAGATAGAAGTGCTTCGCGGTAGCCTTTGTTCGCTAGCTTAACAATGTAAGGAAGTGTTGCATTGTTTAGTGCGTAAGTTGAAGTACGCGCTACAGCACCTGGCATGTTTGCAACACAGTAGTGAACTACGTCATCAACGATGTAAGTTGGGTCTGCGTGAGTGGTTGCGTGAGAAGTCTCGAAACAACCGCCTTGGTCGATTGCAACATCAACAACTGCTGAACCTGGCTTCATCTTAGCGATGTGCTCTTTTGTAACCAGTTTAGGCGCTGCTGCACCAGGGATTAGTACTGCACCAATCACTAGGTCTGCTTCTAGAACATGCTTCTCGATAGCGTCTTCAGTAGAATAAACCACTTTTGCGCGACCTTGGAATTCTTCATCAAGACGACGAAGTGTATCTACGTTACGGTCAAGGATTGTAACATCAGCGCGAAGGCCAACAGCCATACGTGCTGCGTTAGCACCTACAACACCGCCACCAACAACAACAACTTTTGCTGGTTCAACACCTGGAACGCCACCAAGAAGAAGACCACAACCACCGTTAGATTTCTCTAATGTTTGTGCACCTGCTTGAATAGACATGCGACCAGCTACTTCAGACATTGGTGCTAATAGTGGCAAGCGACCCATATTATCTGTTACAGTCTCATAGGCTACGCAGACAGCTTTGCTCTTGATAAGCTCTTCAGTTTGTGGAAAATCTGGTGCAAGGTGTAAATAGGTAAATAATATTTGCCCTTCGCGAAGCATAGCTCGCTCGACAGCTTGAGGTTCTTTAACCTTTACAATCATCTCTGCTTTCGCGAAAACGTCAGCAGCAGTAGGAAGAATGGATGCGCCTACAGCGATGTAATCATCGTCTGAAAAACCGATACCAGTACCGGCATTGGTTTCTACAAAAACTTGGTGGCCGTGTGAGATTAGTTCTCTCACGCTAGCTGGGGTCATACCAACGCGGTATTCGTGGTTCTTGATTTCCTTAGGTACGCCAATGATCATCCTGACTCCTCATTTTATTTTGGTTGTTTTATCTATGTGTAGGGTAATTCTGTCGAATTAATATCTAGTATAGATAGGTTCAGATAAAATTTGATACTGAATATTAAAAAGTTGTAGTATATTTTTTTGCAAGGAAGTAATAAGGTGGAATAAAAAATGGCAGACAATTATAAGAAGCCGTCCAAGGAACTAGATCGTATTGACCGCAACATTCTTAATGAGTTGCAAAAAGACGGTCGTATCTCAAACGTTGAACTCTCAAAACGAGTAGGACTTTCTCCAACTCCATGTCTTGAACGTGTTCGTCGTTTAGAACGTCAAGGTTACATTACTGGGTACACAGCATTGCTGAACCCACAGTACCTTGATGCTTCACTTTTAGTGTTTGTTGAAATTACGTTGAACCGTGGTGCGCCAGATGTGTTCGAACAATTCAACACCGCTGTGCAGAAACTGGATGACATCCAAGAGTGTCATTTAGTGTCGGGTGATTTTGACTATCTTCTAAAAACACGTGTATCTGATATGGGTGCTTACCGTAAGCTACTGGGTGATACGTTACTTCGTCTACCGGGCGTAAACGACACTCGAACTTACGTTGTAATGGAAGAAGTGAAACAAACTAATCAACTTGTGATTAAAACTCGTTAGTCACAATTGGTGAAATGAAAGAAAGCGGACATTTGTTCCGCTTTCTTGCTTTCTGGAATTGGGTTTTTCTGTTTGATATGGTTAAATCAACAGTAGTTTCATTGAAACGAGCGGCTTTTGCCGCTCGAGATGTTTTTATCCCGTTTAATTATTAAGTTGGTTTATGTTCAAGCAGAGCAGTAATAAAGTAGAAACAATCATTAAAACGAGTGAAGAGCCTCAGTCTCCTCGTTTGAGTGGTTCTCAACGTCTCAAAGAGTGCAGCCTGATTCTCGGTGTTCTCTTCTCTATTCTACTTGCCGTTGCGTTATTAACTTTTAGTCCAGCTGACCCATCATGGTCGCAAACGGCGTGGGGTGGTGACATTCAAAATGCGGGTGGTTATCTAGGTGCTTGGTTGGCGGATACACTTTTCTTCATATTTGGTTCTTTTGCTTACCCTTTGCCTATCTTGGTGACGGTTGCTGCGTGGGTATTATTCCGCAAACGTAATGAAGACGAGCAGATCGACTTCATGCTGTGGGGCACTCGCTTACTTGGCCTGACTATCCTAATCCTTACTAGTTGTGGTCTAGCGGATATTAACTTTGACGACATCTGGTACTTTTCATCAGGTGGAGTCGTGGGTGACGTCTTAACAAGCCTTGCACTTCCGACGTTGAATGTTCTTGGTAGTACGCTGGTTCTTCTTTTCTTATGGGGTGCTGGTTTTACTCTATTAACTGGTATTTCTTGGTTAAGCATTGTGGAATGGTTAGGTGAATGTGCCATCCAATTCTTCACGTCTGCTGTTAATAAGGCTCGTGGCCAAGATCAAGAGCTACTAGAGCCTCAGCTAAGAGAAACAGCAGACCGCGATTTAATCGAAGAACGTCATCAAGAGCCGAGTTACCGTGATGTTCCTGCTTTAGAAGATAACAAAGAATCAACAGAGCATGATCCACTAGATCCTGCAATGAGCTTTTCTGCGACCAATGATTCGTCAGATGCGGCTGCAAGTGCGCTAGAGAGCGCTGCGACACCGAAGCGCCATTACAATATTCACATGCCTGTTGAGGCGCCAGCGAAGCAAGAAGCTTCAGAACAAGAAGAACCTCAGGTTCAGCGCCAACCTCAAGTTGCACCTGAGTCGATCCCTGTAGCACCTGTTTACCAAGCGCCAGAGGAGCCTTTAGAAGAAGGTGTGGAGCGTTCTAAGCAGCTTAATGCCACTATCGAGCAGCTAGAAAACGCCGCTATGTATGAAGATGACCTTGCGGAGCAAGAGCAGGTTGATGCGCATGAATCTCAAATCGCGTATCAGCAATACATGCAGAATGAGCAACAAGACGTTACCTCTACTGATACGGCTCTTGAAAGTGCAGAACCAGAGGTCAATAGCTCGCCAGAAGTAACGAATGAATTCGATGTTGAAGATGTTCAGCCAGAATCTCTATACGCTTCACCAATGGGTGAGCCAGAAGCAACTGTGGAAGACGATTTCTCTGCACAAGCTTCACCATTTGATGTAACGGAAGAGCAGGCTGACGAACAGACTTTCGCTCCTGAAGCTCAGCAGACTGAAACCGAGCAAGCTGATGCAGAATTAGCTGATGAGCAATTTGAACCTTTCTCTTATCAAGAAGAACATTCAGAGCCTGAACAGCCAACAGCACAAAGCCAAGAGTCAGCTGTTGATCTTCCTTGGGAAGAAGTTACGGAAGAAGAGCCTTCGCATCAAGATCAGGATGTCGCCGCATTCCAAAGCATTGTTTCTGAAGCCCAAGCGAATATGGCTGCGGCGCAGAACCCGTTCTTGGTTCAACAAGATGTTAATTTACCGAAGCCTGCTGAGCCATTACCAACACTTGAATTGTTATTCCACCCTGAAAAGCGTGAAACCTTTATTGACCGTGACGCACTAGAGGCAATTGCTCGTCTTGTGGAATCTAAGCTAGCGGACTACAAGATCAAAGCCGATGTGGTTGATATTTTCCCAGGTCCAGTAATCACTCGATTCGAGCTGGATCTTGCTCCAGGCGTGAAAGTGAGCCGTATTTCTGGCCTTTCTATGGACTTGGCTCGTTCGCTCTCTGCATTGGCTGTACGTGTTGTCGAGGTGATTCCGGGTAAACCTTATGTTGGCTTAGAGCTGCCGAACATGAGTCGTCAAACGGTATTCTTCTCAGATGTGGTTGCTAGCCCTCAGTTCCAAGAAGCGAAATCGCCGACGACAGTGGTTCTAGGACAAGACATCGCAGGTGAAGCCGTCATTGCTGATCTATCGAAAATGCCTCACGTTCTGGTTGCTGGTACAACCGGTTCTGGTAAGTCGGTAGGTGTGAACGTAATGATTCTGAGTATGCTTTACAAAGCATCACCGGAAGATGTTCGATTCATCATGATCGACCCGAAAATGCTTGAGTTATCGGTTTACGAAGGTATCCCTCATCTATTGTCTGAAGTGGTAACCGACATGAAAGATGCGTCGAACGCCCTTCGTTGGTGTGTTGGCGAGATGGAACGCCGTTATAAGCTGATGTCAGCGTTAGGCGTTCGTAACATTAAAGGTTACAACGATAAGCTTAAGATGGCTGCGGAAGCGGGTCACCCAATTCACGATCCACTGTGGAAGCCGGGCGACAGCATGGACCCTGAAGCCCCATTGCTTGAGAAGCTGCCTTACATTGTGGTTATCGTTGATGAATTTGCCGACCTAATCATGGTGGTCGGTAAGAAGGTTGAAGAGCTGATCGCGCGTTTGGCACAAAAAGCACGTGCGGCGGGTGTTCACTTGATCCTAGCGACGCAACGTCCTTCGGTGGATGTTATTACCGGCCTTATCAAAGCGAACATTCCAACCCGTGTGGCCTTTACGGTATCAACCAAAACGGATTCAAGAACTATCCTTGACCAAGGTGGTGCGGAATCACTATTGGGCATGGGTGATATGCTTTACTTGCCACCGGGCTCTAGTCATACAACTCGTGTTCACGGTGCCTTTGCATCTGATGATGATGTACACGCAGTTGTGAATAACTGGAAAGCGCGTGGTAAGCCAAACTATATTGATGAGATCACTAACGGCGAACAAACCCCAGAAACCTTGCTTCCGGGTGAGAAGATGGAAGGTGATGAAGAGGTCGACCCTCTGTTTGATCAAGTGGTAGAACACGTTGTTCATTCACGTCGTGGCTCAGTTTCAGGCGTACAGCGTCGATTCAAGATTGGTTACAACCGTGCTGCACGTATTGTCGAGCAACTTGAAGCTCAAGGTATCGTAAGTGCTCCAGGCCATAACGGTAACCGAGAAGTCTTGGCACCAGCTCCACCAAAAGATTAGTTCCACTAGGAACTCATACCCATTAAGTCGGTCAAATCGAAAATATGACCGACTTATGTTCTAACAGGATTATTGATGAAAAAAGTATTCGCACTTTTATTTATGAGCTTCTCAGTGCTTGCTTCTCCGAAAGAAGAGTTGAGTAGCCGTTTGGCATTGAACGCAGGCTTTAGTGCTGACTTTAAACAAGTCGTGACCAGCCCTGATGGTGATGTTGTCATGGAAGGCGAGGGCACGGTAGAGATTGCTCGCCCTAGCTTATTCCGCTGGGAAACCACTTTCCCTGATGAAAACCTATTGGTATCTGATGGCCAAAGCTTGTGGTACTACAGCCCGTTCATTGAGCAAGTGAGTATTTATTGGCAAGAGCAAGCGACATCGCAAACACCTTTTGTTTTGCTTACACGTAACCAAGAAAACGATTGGGATAACTACAACGTCGCGCAAACAGGTAACCAATTTACACTAACACCAACGGCAGCGGACTCTAATCAGGGTGACTTCCAGATTAATATCACCGAGAAAGGCATTGTTCAGGGCTTTAATGTGATTGAACAAGACGGTCAAAAAGGTGAGTTTACCTTTAGCAATGTTGACTTGGGTAAACCTGCAGCAGACCGTTTTACTTTTGTGGCGCCGGAAGGTGTCGAGGTCGACGACCAAAGAAACTGATCTAAAGAAGCAGATCGTTTGGTAGTACGTCGATAGGCATTAATGCCATCAACGAATCAAGAGATTGCAATTGAGTAATTACAGCTTAGATTTTGCGGGGGACGAAGATTTTCGTCCCCTTGCTGCTCGTATGAGACCGGAAACTGTCGAACAGTATATCGGTCAGCAGCATATATTAGGCCCAGGTAAACCACTTCGCAGAGCATTGGAAGCGGGTCATATCCACTCGATGATTTTGTGGGGGCCTCCGGGCACCGGTAAAACGACGTTAGCCGAAGTAGCGGCAAACTATGCGAATGCAGAAGTTGAACGCGTATCGGCGGTAACTTCGGGCGTAAAAGACATTCGTATTGCGATTGAAAAAGCGCGTGAGAACAAGCAAGCAGGGCGCAGAACCATCCTGTTTGTGGACGAAGTCCATCGCTTTAACAAAAGTCAGCAGGATGCTTTTCTGCCTCATATCGAAGATGGTACCGTGACCTTTATTGGTGCGACGACAGAAAACCCTTCTTTTGAGTTGAACAACGCTTTGTTGTCACGTGCGCGTGTCTACAAACTGACTTCTCTCAATACCGAGGATATTTCCCTCGTCATCCGCCAAGCGATTGAAGATAAGCAACGTGGGTTAGGTGATGTGCCTGCTGATTTTGCTGATAATGTTTTAGATCGCCTTGCAGAACTGGTTAACGGCGACGCGCGTATGTCGCTTAATTATCTTGAACTGCTGTATGACATGGCAGAAGACAACGATAAAGGTGAGAAATCGATAACCTTGCAGCTGTTGGCTGAAGTGGCCGGTGAGAAAGTCGCTCGTTTTGATAATAAAGGCGATATTTGGTATGACCTAATATCTGCAGTTCATAAGTCAATTCGTGGTTCAAACCCTGATGCGGCTTTATATTGGTCGGCACGCATGATTGCGGCAGGTTGCGATCCTCTGTATATCGTTAGACGCTTGCTGGCGATTGCTTCTGAAGATATTGGCAATGCTGACCCTCGCGCAATGCAAGTCGCGATGTCGGCTTGGGATTGTTTTACACGTATTGGCCCTGCTGAAGGGGAGCGTGCGATTGCACAGGCGGTTGTTTATCTCGCGTGTGCACCAAAGAGTAACGCCGTTTATACAGCTTGGAAGCAAGCGTTAACAGACGCGCACAATCTGCCTGAATATGAAGTCCCTCATCATTTACGGAATGCACCCACAACTTTGATGAAGGACATGGGCTACGGGCAAGAATACCGTTATGCTCATGACGAACCTGGAGCCTACGCGGCTGGGGAAAAGTATCTGCCTCCTGAAATGGGAGAGAAGCAATACTATTTCCCAACAAAACGAGGCTTAGAGACCAAAATTGGCGAGAAGCTAGATTATCTGGCGGATTTGGACGCAAAAAGCCCACAAAAACGCTATGAAAAGTAGTCTTTTTTGGATATCGTTACCTAGTCATAAAAATTCAATTAAATCGTTAGAAATTGGTCGAAATAGCACCAGTTTTAGGGGTTTAGCAGTGATTCAGTAGCAAACTACTGAATATTCAAATAACTAAAGCATAGGATTAGCAATGCTGGATTCTAAATTACTTCGAGCTGAGCTGGATGAAACAGCGGCAAAATTAGCACGTCGAGGCTTCACCCTTGATGTAGAGACAATTCGTGAACTTGAAGAAAAACGTAAGTCCCTTCAGATGAAAACTGAAGAGCTACAAGCGTTACGTAACTCTCGATCGAAGTCCATTGGTCAAGCGAAAGCAAAAGGCGACCATGAAGAAGCTGAGCGTATCCTTGCTGAAGTAGGCAACCTAGGCGCAGAACTAGACCAAGCTAAAGTAGCATTGGCCGATCTTCAATCTGAGCTAGAAACGATCACAATGTCTATTCCTAACCTACCTGATGCAGAAGTACCAGATGGTAAAGATGAAGACGACAACGTAGAAGTTTCTCGTTGGGGTCAACCTAAGACTTACGACTTTGAAGTGAAAGATCACGTAGATCTTGGCGAAATGTCTGGCGGTCTTGATTTTGCTAGCGCAGTTAAAATCTCTGGTTCTCGTTTCATCGTGATGAAAGGAAAATTTGCGCGCCTACACCGTGCTATTGCTCAGTTCATGCTAGACCTTCACACTGATGAGCACGGCTACACAGAAATGTACGTACCGTACCTAGTGAACCACGATAGCCTTTACGGTACTGGTCAACTTCCTAAGTTCGGCGAAGACTTGTTCCACACAAGCCCGCTAACTGAGCAAGTAAGTGATGTGCCTCTTAAGACTCTATCGCTTATCCCTACTGCGGAAGTACCGGTAACGAACATGGTTCGTGACACGATTACTGATGAAGCTGAACTGCCACTTAAGATGACAGCTCACACGCCATGTTTCCGTTCTGAAGCGGGCTCTTACGGTCGTGACACTCGTGGTCTTATCCGTATGCACCAATTCGACAAAGTTGAACTAGTACAAATCACTAAGCCAGAAGACTCAATGGCAGCACTTGAAGAGCTAACAGGTCACGCTGAGAAAGTACTTCAACTTCTAGAGCTTCCTTACCGTAAAGTGATTCTATGTACAGGTGATATGGGCTTCGGTTCTGCGAAAACTTACGACTTAGAAGTATGGGTTCCAGCACAAGAGACTTACCGTGAGATTTCTTCTTGTTCAAACATGTGGGATTTCCAAGCGCGTCGTATGCAAGCTCGTTTCCGTCGTAAAGGCGAGAAGAAACCTGAACTTGTACACACACTAAACGGTTCTGGTCTTGCTGTTGGTCGTACTATGGTTGCTATTCTTGAGAACAACCAAGAAGCTGACGGTCGTATTGCTATCCCAGCTGTACTTCAGCCATACATGGGCGGTGTAACGCACATCGGTTAATCGTTCGACGATTTAGTGAGTTCATAAATTATTGAAAACCCAGCCTATTGGCTGGGTTTTTTATTATCTGAAAAATATATTGGTGCGTTCTTTTACTACTTTCACCTAAATATTATTACGAAAAAGTAATAGTGTTTTATTATTTTTGCATATTATTACTTAATTGTAATGTGGCTATAATGTCCTCTTACCGCGGTAGGTAAAGATTTTCTCGTTTATGTACAGAGGAGGGCTTATGGCCGTAGGATGGGCTGGAGACGATAGTGTCAGCCAGCAAATACAAAATACCATTGATGATGAGATCTCTCGTGTCAGAGGAAACCTTCGAGGTGGTGAGAGTTTGCGTTATTGTGATGAGTGTGGTGATGAGATACCGGAACAAAGACGACTCGCGATCAAAGGCGTTCGTTTGTGTATCGAATGTCAGTCAATATTAGAGCATGACGCACATCGACATTCATTGTTTAACCGTCGAGCAAGTAAAGATAGCCAATTACGTTAAACTGACGGTTACCTTCAAAACAGTTAAGGCCTTACTTTTATGTAAGGCCTTTAAGTTTAATTAAGTGATTTATTATTGAAGATATATAGAAATAATCATCGCTCTTGTTCAGAACAATAAACGCATTATTTAATTACTATTTAAAGCAATGAGCATTTTGTAATGCAGTGTCGATAGCTGCGACCAATTGCTCAATATGTTGTGGTTCGCTAATAAACGGAGGCATCATATAAATTAACCTTCCGAACGGACGAATCCAAACACCTTGCTCAACAAAATGAGCTTGAATGGTTTCCATATCGACAGGTGTGTGTGTTTCAACAACGCCAATCGCTCCTAGCCAGCGTACGTCTTTTACAAGATCATGCTCTCGTAAAGGTGGCAGTAATTCAGAGAAGAGCTGTTCGATCTGTTGAGTCTGATTTTGCCAATCGCCTCGCTCTATGATCGACAAGCTTGCCGCACCGACTGCACAAGCTAATGGGTTCCCCATAAAGGTTGGCCCGTGCATAAAGCAGCCCGCTTCACCGCCACATACCGTATCAGCGACTTCTTTGCTCGCCAGTGTTGCTGAAAGGGTCATGTAGCCACCAGTCAGCGCTTTGCCAACACATAAAATATCAGGTTGAACATCGGCATGTTCACAAGCGAACAGTTTGCCTGTGCGGCCAAACCCGGTAGCAATCTCATCCAAGATCAGCAATACGTTGAATTCATCACACAGCAATCGAACCTGTTTTAGTAACTCAGGGTGGTAGATGCGCATACCGCCAGCACCTTGGACAATTGGCTCCAAGATCACGGCTGCGACTTCTTGATGATGTGTTGCTAGCTTTTCACGGAAGCTGTTTATGTCGTTAGCGTCCCATTGTTCCCAAAAACCTGTTTTCGGTGAATCTGCAAAAATATGTTCAGGCAAAAAGCCTTTGTAGAGGCTGTGCATCGAGTTGTCAGGGTCGGTCACTGACATCGCTGCAAAGGTATCACCGTGGTAGCCATCTCTGAGTGTGAGGAACTTCGAACGAGGTTGTCCTTTGGCATGCCAGTATTGAAGCGCCATTTTAAGACTCACTTCTACGGCAACTGAGCCTGAATCGGCCAAGAATACATGTTCAAGATTACTTGGTGCTAGGTTGAGAAGCTTCTTACATAAATCGATGGCAGGCTGGTGGGTGATACCACCAAACATAACGTGTGAAACCTTATCTATTTGGCTATGAGCAGCGGCATTTAGCTCTGGATGATTGTAGCCGTGGATAGTTGACCACCAAGACGACATACCATCAATAATTCGTTTTCCGCCTTCTAATTCTAAGTAAACACCGTCTGCATTGGTGACTGGGTAGCAGGTCAGAGGTGTTAACGTTGATGTGTAGGGATGCCAGATATGCTGGCGATCAAAGGCGAGATCCATAGTAACTTCCATTCTTGGTGTGATTAAAAAACAATCAGATGTAAACTTTTGATATTATCAATGTGTTGACAGTCTAAAGCTTGTCGGTAGACTAGCCAAGCATAAATGCAAACTCTAGACGCAGAGTTGTAACATCAAAAAAATAAAAAAAAGGATCGACACGTGGAAGTTCGTCATGACTGGACAGTTGCTGAAGTAACAGCGCTGCTTGAAAAACCGTTTATGGATTTAATGTTTGAAGCTCAAGTCGTTCATAGACAGTACCAAGAGCACAACCACGTGCAGGTGAGTACGCTTTTGTCGATAAAGACAGGTGCTTGTCCTGAAGATTGTAAGTACTGCCCTCAAAGTGCTCACTACCGAACGGATGTCGACAAAGAACGCTTAATGGAAGTTGAGCGTGTTTTGGATGCAGCGCAAAAAGCCAAGAATGCGGGCTCAACTCGTTTTTGTATGGGCGCTGCATGGAAAAACCCGAAAGAACGCGATATGCCTCACCTAACTGACATGATCAAAGGTGTGAAAGGCATGGGTCTAGAAACCTGTATGACCCTGGGCATGTTAACGCCGGATCAAGCAGGTGAGCTAGCCGACGCAGGTTTGGACTACTACAACCATAACCTTGATACGTCTCCAGAGTTTTACGGCAGCATTATTACCACTCGTACTTACCAAGATCGTTTAGATACGCTATCTCACGTGCGTGATGCCGGAATGAAGATCTGTTCTGGTGGCATCATCGGTATGGGCGAAAGCACCAATGACCGCGCAGGCCTTCTTGTAGAACTGGCGAACCTTCCAGTACACCCTGAAAGTGTACCAATCAACATGCTTGTAAAAGTGAAAGGCACACCGATGGAAAACGTCGATGATGTCGAGTCTTTCGACTTCATCAAGCTGATTGCAATTGCACGTATTATGATGCCTATGTCTGCGGTTCGCTTATCTGCAGGCCGTGAGAACATGAACGAACAGATGCAAGCGATGTGTTTCATGGCGGGTGCGAACTCTATCTTCTACGGTTGTAAGCTACTGACGACGCCAAACCCTGATGAAGACACGGATATGCAGTTGTTTAAGAAGCTGGGTATCAACAGCCAAGAAGTGGCTCAAAAGCCAGACGAAATTCAAGAAAACGAACTGTTAGATCAAGTGGTGGAGCGCGTTGCGGCTCGTCCAACTAAAGATGACATGTTCTACGATGCCACTGTTTAAAGCTCGCATTAAAGAAGCCCTTGTTCATCGCCATGAGCAAGGGTTGACTCGCCAACTCAAGGTGCTCGAAAACAGCAATGGACCTTTGCTGAATAGCGAAGGTTCTAGTTTCATCAATTTTTCGAGTAATGATTATTTAGGCTTGGCGAACGATCCTGAACTGGTGGATGCATGGCAAACGGGTCTTTCACAATATGGAGCTGGAAGTGCGGCGTCGCCATTGGTTACAGGCTTTAGTCCTGCTCATCGAAATTTAGAGGCTCAACTGTGTGAATGGTTGGGCTTTGAACGTGCCATTCTCTTTAGCTCTGGTTTCAGCGCCAATCAAGCCTTGTTGTTCTCTCTTCTTGAGAAAGACGACTCACTGTTGCAAGACAAACTTAACCACGCTTCTTTGATGGAGGCGGGGATGCTTTCTCCTGCAACAATGAAACGTTTTAAGCATAACGATACGCAACATCTAGAGTCGCTACTGAGCCGTTCTCCACAATCCTTAGTTGTGACGGAAGGCGTGTTCAGCATGGACGGCGACCAAGCTCCTCTCAATCAAATATCTCGCCTGACCAATCAATACGACAGTTGGCTAGCGGTTGATGATGCCCACGGTATTGGCGTACTAGGTGATAAAGGGGCGGGGAGCTGTAACGCGGCACAAATAACGCCTGATATCTTAATTGTGACTTTTGGTAAAGCCTTTGGTCTTTCTGGAGCTGCGATTCTTTGTTCATCAGAAGTGGGTGATTACTTAACTCAGTTCGCTCGTCATCATGTGTATTCGACGGCAATGCCACCTTCACAAGCAGTGGCTTTGTCTCATGCGTGTCAGATGATTCAAACACAAGAGTGGCGTCGCGAGAAGCTAACCGAGTTAGGGGCTCTTTATGCAGAGCAGCTGAATGGCGTGAAAGGCTTTGTTGATACTCAGACTCCAATTAAGCCATTTGTGATAGGTGAAGCTCAGGCTGCATTATCTATAGCTGAAGAGTTAAAGCAAAACCAAGTTTGGGTGACCGCAATAAGGCCGCCAACCGTTCCAGCCGGAACCGCTCGATTACGAATCACGCTAACGGCTAACCACAGTCAGAAACAGATTCTTCAGTTAACCAGCTCGTTGCTTAAAGCAATAGAGCTAAATAATGAGGCTCAGTAAATGTCACAAGAAGCAGTAGTGCATGATTACATAGGCCAAGATAAAAGTGCGATTGCCGAAGCTTTCGGTAAAGCAGCAACAACCTATGATAAACACGCTGAGTTTCAGCGCGATGTTGGTCACCGGCTATTGGATAAGTTACCGAGCGACCTCTCAGGGTTAAAGGTGCTCGATTTAGGTTGTGGGACTGGCTATTTCTCCGAACAGATGGTGAAACGCGGTGCTGAAGTGGTATGCGCTGATCTTTCTGATGGAATGCTGCAAAAAGCAGAACAGCGCTGTGGCGCAAGTGTTTGTCTATATCAACAAGCTGATGCCGAACAATTACCGTTTGAAGATGGGTCTTTTGACATCGTTTTTTCAAGCCTTGCGTTGCAATGGTGTGACGATTTATCGTCGCCTTTGAGAGAAATGAAGCGTGTTGCTGCCGCTGGTGGGCGTGTTATTTTCTCAACTTTGCTTGATGGGTCACTGTTTGAGTTGAAAAAGTCGTGGTCTAAAATTGACTCACATCAACACGTTAACCATTTTATTACAATCAATCAGGTAAAAATTGCGTTAGCGCAATCTAGCTGTACAGCTCATCAACTAGACTTGCCCACCATCACCGTTTGGTACGACACTGCGTTTGAACTGATGCGCGACCTTAAAGGTATTGGCGCTAATCACGTAAGTGGTCGCTCACAAGGTTTAACAAGTCGTCGCATGTTGCAGCTTGTTGAACGGGAATATCGAGAGTTTAAAAACCATCAAGGTTTCTTGCCAGCAACATATCAAGTTTGTTTAGGGGTTATTCAATTATGATTGATGCATTATTTATTGCAGGTACGGATACCGAAGTGGGAAAAACTGTGGTTTCAAAAGCGATTCTTCAAGCTTTGGCCGCACAAGATCTATCAACAATTGGTTACAAGCCAGTTGCAGCAGGGAGTGAGAAATCCCCTGAAGGTTTACGTAATAGTGATGCTCTGCATCTTCAAGAAGCAGCGACGCAAGATATTGCTTACGAAGACGTCAACCCGTATGCGCTATTGTTACCGTCATCGCCTCACATCGCTGCTAAACATGACGGTGTTGTAATTGATGAAGCGGTATTATCAGCGAAGCTAGAACAGCATAAGCAAAATTCTGACATCGTGTTAGTTGAAGGTGCTGGTGGCTGGCGTGTACCGGTTTCAGATGATGAATATTTGTCTAGCTGGGTTAAAAAAGAGCAGTTGCCAGTAGTACTTACTGTGGGTATTAAGCTTGGTTGTTTGAGCCACGCTCTATTAACGGCAGAAGCGATTCGTGCTGATGGCCTAAACCTAGTCGGTTGGGTCGCAAACCGTATCAATCCGGGTACTGAGCACTACGCAGATATTATTGCGATGCTTGAAGATAAGCTAGGTGCGCCAAAGTTAGGTGAAATCCCTTACGTACCAAAAGCGAAGTCTAAGAACATTGGTAAGTACATTGATGTGCAGCCTTTGCTTGCGCTTTAATTATCACCTTATGTACTAAATAAGAAAAGGGCTGCGATTGCAGCCCTTTTGCTATTTTAAGCCTTTAGATCTTAAGTTGATAAACAACCGGTCTTTTAATAGAAAGCTTGGGATTAATGTTCTTTTGTCAGTCCCATTAAAGCTTGCTGTGTTTCTGTTATCTTTGTCTGTGCAGTTTGCGGTGTTAGGATTCCGATCTGCTTTTTCGCTTCTTCTTCAGTAATCCCTAGGTGACAGCACAGTAAATCGATAGCCATTTGAGTGTTAGTACCTTCAACCATGATTCTTCCCTTTTTGTACATGGACTAGCCAATAAATCATCTGAAGTCACTGTAAACGGATTGTTATATCGACACCATACGACTTAGGTCTAATAGATTAGATTTAATTCGGATATGGTCTCGTAATCAAATGTTGCAATTTAATGCTTAACCTTGTTTTCTTAATCTAAGACTATATGTATAAGTAAGTATAAGTCTTCAAGGTTGGAATCTATTGCTGTCTACCTTGTCTATAACAATAAGTTTTATAAAAACAGCTTTCATGCGGAGATAAGTAATGAAGCGAGTAATGTTGTTCCTTGCAACCAACCTAGCGGTTGTATTGGTTCTAAGTGTTGTTCTTAATATTGTATACGCAGTCACAGGTATGCAACCCGGTAGCCTCTCAGGCTTATTGGTGATGGCTGCGGTATTTGGTGTTGGCGGCTCATTCATTTCATTAATGATGTCAAAGAAAATGGCGCTACGCTCTGTAGGCGGCATGGTCATTGAAAGCCCGCGCAACGAAACAGAACATTGGTTGATGGAGACGGTAAGCCGTCAATCTCAACAGGTTGGTATTGGTATGCCAACAGTGGCGATCTACGACTCGCCAGACATCAACGCATTCGCGACAGGCGCTAAGCGTGACGATTCATTGGTCGCAGTATCAACAGGCCTGCTGCACAACATGACGCGTGATGAAGCTGAAGCGGTATTGGCTCATGAAGTTAGCCATATCGCGAACGGCGACATGGTGACAATGACTCTAATGCAGGGTGTTGTGAACACGTTCGTTATCTTCCTATCTCGTTTCATCGCCAACATTGTTGCGTCGAATGACAACGAAGAAGAGGGTGGCAGCAACATGATGGTGTACTTCGGTGTGTCTATGGTGCTGGAATTGGTATTTGGTTTCCTAGCGAGCTTCATTACGATGTGGTATAGCCGCCATCGTGAGTTCCATGCTGATGCAGGTGCTGCGCACTTGGTAGGTAAAGATAAGATGATTGCAGCGCTAGAACGTCTAAAAGTGAGCCACGAGCCGCAATTAGAAGGTTCTATGATGGCGTTTGGTATTAACGGTAAGAAGTCTCTTACTGAGCTATTAATGAGCCATCCGCCACTAGATAAGCGTATTGCGTCTCTGCGTAACATGTAATTTCTAATATGATTAGCCATCGCTAGTCGAAAAGATAAATCTAAAGGCTTCCTTCGGGAGGCCTTTTTTGATCTTGGCGCTTAAGATAACAAGTGTTGAGACATGAAGTATGAGATACGAGGTGTAGTTGTCGTTAGGTGATTAAATTGAATAAGCAGGGGGCGAGTAGATCAATTGGAGGAGAATTGGTGTTCTTATGTTTACGATTCTTGTGTCGATAGATTTAATTCCGCGCAATAAAAAGGCTTCCACATGGGAAGCCTTAGTCTATTCTGCGATTCGAAATTCGAATCTTACAGCTTGTCAGTTAGCTCGATTGCTTGACCGATGTAGTTTGCTGGAGTCATCTCTTTCAGGCGAACTTTCTCGTCTGCAGGGATTTCAAGACCGTCGATGAATGCACGCATGCCTTCGCCATCTACACGCTTACCACGAGTTAGCTCTTTTAGCTTCTCGTATGGCTTCTCGATGCCGTAACGACGCATTACTGTTTGTACTGGTTCAGCAAGAACTTCCCAGTTTTTGTCTAGTTCAGCAAGTAGTGCTTCACGGTTAACTTCTAGCTTGCTAATACCTTTCAGAGTTGAAGTGTATGCAATTATTGCGTAGCCAACACCAACACCTAGGTTACGAAGAACTGTAGAGTCAGTTAGGTCACGTTGCCAGCGAGAAACTGGAAGTTTTTGTGCAAGGTGGCTAAATACTGCGTTAGCTAGACCAAGGTTGCCTTCAGAGTTTTCGAAGTCAATTGGGTTAACTTTATGCGGCATTGTAGAAGAACCGATTTCGCCAGCAATAGTCTTCTGCTTGAAGTGACCAAGAGCAATGTAGCCCCAAACGTCACGGTCGAAGTCTAGAAGAATCGTGTTGAAACGAGCAACCGCGTCGAATAGCTCAGCGATGTAATCGTGAGGTTCGATTTGAGTTGTGTACGGGTTCCAAGTTACGCCAAGAGATTCAGTGATGAACTCTTCAGAGAACTGGTGCCATTCAACTTCTGGGTATGCAGAAAGGTGTGCGTTGTAGTTACCTACCGCGCCGTTGATTTTCGCTAGGATCTCAACGCTTTCGATTTGCTTGTATTGACGTTCCATACGGTACGCAACGTTAGCCATCTCTTTCCCCATAGTAGAAGGAGAAGCTGGCTGACCGTGTGTACGAGAAAGAAGAGGAATGTCACGGTACTCGTTCGCAAGTGCTTTGATAGCATCAATTACGTTACGAATTTCTGGAAGAATCACTGTGTCACGAGCTTCTTTAAGCATAAGCGCGTGAGATGTGTTGTTGATGTCTTCAGAAGTACATGCAAAGTGAATGAATTCGTTAACTGCGTGAAGCTCAGGAACGCCCGCAACTTTCTCTTTCAAGAAGTACTCAACCGCTTTTACGTCGTGGTTTGTCGTGCGCTCGATCTCTTTGATACGCAGAGCGTCTTCTTCGCTGAAGTTAGCGGCTAGTTCATCAAGAAACTGGTTAGCTTCTGCACTGAACGCTGGTACTTCCTTGATTGCATCAGTAGCTGCAAGCTTTTGTAACCAACGAATTTCAACGATAGAGCGGTACTTTAGTAGTCCAAACTCACTAAAGATGCTGCGTAATGCAATAGTCTTACTTCCGTAACGGCCGTCTACTGGTGAAACAGCAGTCAATGCTGACAGTTCCATGGTGTTCTCCTGAATTGAGTTTTCTAAATTTTGAGAGGTTTATACCAGTAACAATCTCAATTGTCACGCACATTGCGCAATCGTTTGCGTGAGAGTTGTGTTGATACAAAAAACAAGCTCGCGACAAGGCGCGAGCTAATAAATTACATTCGAGCTAGTAGGATTTGAGCCTGCTCGATCATCTTCTTGCGACCGAAGATAAGGTGGCGGCGTTTACCACCAACCTGGCGCCATAACACAGCGCTTCGAATCCCTGATAGAAGCAGTGCGCGAACCTTATGTTGGCTCGAGGTTTGTTGAAGTACAGCTGGTGTGCCAGAAACCTGAATACGAGGGCCTATTGGGCTCACAACATCAAGGTAGATGCTCGCAAGGTTGCTGATCATTTGCTCGTCAAACAGATCAAAGTGTTCAGTTTGGCGCTCTGCAGTTTGAATGCGGTCACCAAGCTGAGACATAGAGTCGTTGCGAGAAGATAGCTTACGCTCAAGAGCCATCAAGCTGATAATGTAACGAGTAATATCGCTACCAGCTGGAGTACTATCGATACCTTTTACTAAGCACTCAAGGCCAAGCTTTAGGTTCGCTTCACGTCCAAATACGCCAACGGTGTTCGCCGGGTTGGTATTTAAAATAGCACTGAGTGAAGCTTCGAAGGCATCTTTATCACAATGGCCGTCTTTCGCTACTTGTTGAACCAAAGCCACAGCTTGGCAAATTCCGGCGAAAGCAATAGTACGGTCATAAAGTGTATTAGCCACGTAGTAACTCCTAGTTGTCTTCTATCGTTTGTCGTTCGATTAGTTAGATGCGTTTTTCGATGATACCGCCACCAAGACATACTTCGTCTAGGTAGAACACTGCCGATTGACCTGGGGTCACAGCAATCTGTGGTTCATCAAAAATAACCTTAATGTTCTCATCATCAATTGGGATGATTGTACAAGGAATATCAGTCTGACGGTAACGTGTTTTTACCGTGCATGTCATAACTTCAGTAATTGGTGTGCGATTTACCCAATGAAGCTGAGAAGCGATCAAACCTTCTGATTTCAAAAGAGGGTGGTCTTTACCTTGTACTGCGATCAAAACATTACGCTTGAGATCTTTTTCACCAACAAACCATGGTTCTTCATTACCGCCGCCACCTTTAGTGCCACCGATATGAAGGCCTTTGCGCTGACCTAGCGTGTGGTACATCAAACCTTGGTGTTGACCAATCACTTGGCCTTCAGGTGTTTCGATGTTACCCGGTTGTGCTGGTAGGTATTTGCCTAGGAATTCAGTGAACTTACGCTCACCGATAAAGCAGATGCCTGTAGAATCTTTCTTCTTCGCTGTGATCAAGTCTTGCTCTTCAGCAATACGTCGCACTTCTGGCTTTTCTAATTCACCGACAGGGAATAGGCTGCGTGCCACTTGATCTGAGCTTAGCGTGTATAGGAAGTAGCTTTGGTCTTTGTTGCTGTCTAGACCACGTAGCATTTCTGGTTTTACGCCAGCATCAAGCTCTTCTTGAGTTGGGAAAGTACGACGAACGTAGTGACCCATCGCAATATAGTCTGCGTCTAGCACTTCATCCGCAAACTCTAAGAATGCTTTGAACTTGATTTCTTTGTTACAAAGGATATCAGGGTTCGGTGTACGACCCGCTTTGTACTCTTCAAGGAAGTACTCGAATACATTGTCCCAGTATTCCGCAGCAAAGTTGATCGTGTGTAGGTGGATGCCTAGTTTGTCACATACCGCTTGAGCATCAGCAAGGTCTTCAGCTGCCGTGCAGTATTCTTCGTTATCATCTTCTTCCCAGTTTTTCATGAAAAGGCCTTCTACCTGATAGCCTTGTTGCTGAAGAAGATACGCCGATACTGACGAATCTACACCGCCGGACATACCGACAATTACTTTCTTTTCGCTGTTTCCAGAGCTGATATCTGACATGTCTAAACACCGTTACTATTACTTGGTCGCAGATTCTAACAGAAAGAGAAACGCCGTGACAGATCCGAGACCGGAATCACAGTTTCATTTGCACAAATAGTGCGCTGACTTTGTTAGAGAATCGCATGAGAGCGAGGTGAGTCGCTAGGATGTCAGAAGTATATGTGGCATAGTCGCTCGAAATCCAAGACCTGAGATAAAAAAATGTCTGAACAAAATGAATTTATGCAAGAAGAAGAGCTGATTGAGATTATCGAAAACCAGCTTGAAGATGGCGAACCTGTAAAAGTTAAAGAGACGCTGATGCGTTTAATGATGACTGGTACTCCTCGTGAAGAGGCAATTGCGGCTATGGCATGTGCACTGGCAATTGAAGTCTTTGACGTTATGAAAAACGGCGCGGAGTTCAATCAAAAACGTTACGCAGAGCATTTGGGTATGCTGCCTGATCTGAGCTTTATGGAAGGCGAATAAAAAAAACCTTCAGCAAACGTTTGCTATAGTTTGAAAGATTGCCGCGTTAAATATAGCGCGGTAGAATCCGCCACCTATTTCCCCTTGACTTAGACTAGCCCTATGAAATTCCCTGGACAACGTAAATCAAAGCACTACTTTCCGGTTCACGCTCGTGATCCTCTAGTGAGCCAAGCTCAAAGCAGTAAAAGAATGTCACGCACTCATATTATCGGTATTGACCAAACATTGGTGGATATTGAAGCAAAGGTGAGTTCTGAACTTATTGAGAAGTATGGTTTGAGCAAGGGACATTCACTGGTTATTGGTGACGCAGCCGCTGAATCTTTATATCAAGAATTAAAAGAACAGAGCCTGATTACCAATGAATACGCTGGTGGCACAATTGGTAACACATTACACAACTATTCAGTGCTAGCGGATGACCGTTCTACTCTACTGGGTGTAATGAGCCAAGATATTAAGATTGGTAGCTACGGTTACCGCTATTTATGTAATACATCAAGCAGAATGGATCTGAACCATTTACAAGGGGTAGATGGCGCAATTGGTCGCTGCTTTGCATTAATTACAGAAGACGGTGAACGTACTTTCGCAATTAGCGAAGGACAAATGAACCAATTAAAACCAGAAAGCATTCCTGAAAAGATCTTCAAAAGTGCTTCTGCTTTAGTTTTAACGGCTTATTTAGTTCGTTGTAAGCCAGGTGACCCTATGCCTGAAGCAACAATGAAAGCGATCGAATACGCGAAGAAATACGATGTGCCTGTTGTTTTAACCCTTGGTACTAAATTTGTTATTCAAGATGATCCAGAATTCTGGAAAGATTTCCTTGAGCAACACGTAACTGTTGTTGCAATGAATGAAGATGAAGCTGAAGCATTGACAGGCGAGAGTGATCCGCTTGCTGCTTCAGATAAAGCGTTAGAGTGGGTAGACCTTGTTCTATGTACCGCGGGACCTGTTGGCCTATTCATGGCGGGTTACACGGAAGATGCAGCTAAACGTGAAACGTCACTGCCTTTACTTCCAGGTTCAATCGCAGAGTTCAACCGTTTTGAATTTAGCCGTCCTGCGCATAAAGATTTATGTGAAAACCCAACCAAAGTGTATTCGCATATTGCGCCATACATGGGTGGTCCGGAAAAAATCAAAAATACCAATGGTGCAGGTGATGCTGCTTTATCGGCTTTATTACATGATATGGCTGCGAATAAGTACCACAAAGAAAACGTGCCAAACTCAAGTAAGCACCAACATTCATTTTTGACCTATTCTTCTTTCTCACAAGTTTGTAAATATTCAAACCGTGCTAGCTATGAAGTGTTGGTTCAACACTCTCCACGTTTATCTCGTGGTCTTCCTGAAAGAGAAGATAGCCTAGAAGAAGCGTACTGGGAAAGATAAGTTACTTTCTTTAATCAGTAGTACTATCAGTATCAGTTAGTTTCTAATACTGATAGTACAAATATAAAAAAGGCTCCGAAAGGAGCCTTTTTTGTTTCTGAATATATTGAAGCCGTAAATAATACTTTGGTCGACTAAAATATTAATTCTATTGCTTAGCGTGTAATTGATTACTCACTAAGTAAACTAAATGTTTAGATTGCAAACTCTTCTAGAGATTTACCAGCATCTAGCTGTTCTTGGATAGCTGAAGGCGTACGACCTTGACCTGTCCAAGTCTTCTCATCGCCATTTCCGTCTACATATTTGTATTTCGCAGGGCGAGGAGCGCGTTTAGCTTTAGTTGTTTTAGATTTTGCTTCACCAGAAAGTGCTGCAATTAGATCTGCAACATCAATTCCGTCTTTTGCAATTTGTTCAGCAATAGCAGAAAGCTTAGCTTCTTGCTCTGCTTTAGCAGCACGCTCTTCAGCTTCAGACTCTTGACGCTCTTGTACAACAATAGTCAGCTTGTCTAGCGCTTCTTCAAGTTGCTCAAGAGTTAATTCACGTGAGAACGCACGAAGGCTGCGGATATTTAATAGAGTTTTTGTTAATTCAGACATGATATTTTCCATCAAGGTAAACTAAATAATCCTCCTAATAATAAACAGAGCCTAGGAATAAAACAAATAGTATTTCTTCTATTACATATTTAAATATAAAAGTGAGATGAATAGTTGAAAATTCAGAGCCGTATTTCTATCGAATTTATAATAATTATTAAGATTATCTTAAAAACTGATATGTGACTGGTGGAGTAGTTAACTTATGTAGACTATTCTCTTATTGATTAGTTCATTAGCAAAAAGCTATTTTTCTCGGAATGATATGTTGCATTGTTGCTCTTGATGAGTACAATTGCGGCTACCTGATGCGAGGTATTGGTTAATTTGTTGTTAAACTCTGGTTTGCACGGTTAATAATGTTATCGCACGTAGAGGTGCAATTATAAAAAGTAACTTCCGTTGGGGTGATGCCAATGAACGGGAATGAAAGGTGTAATTGCCGAAGTAAATTGTATATCTAAGCAATTTGCTGGGGTTGTGCTCAATAGGTACAACACTGCCATAGTCTTAATTTTAAACTATGGAGCGCTACTGTAGGGTTGGGTGAAGTGTTCACTTCCCTTTCGCTTAGTTCAACATGAGCTTGGTCAGCCGTATCAAGTTTGTCTGCAGTAGATCTCTAGCCAAATAAAAAACTGGTTTTTGAAGATCATGAATTTAATAGATTTTGCAACATCACCTTTATCTTTGCTTCCGCCCCTTGTGGCTTTGAGCCTTGCTATTGTTACCCGCCGTGTATTGGTTTCTTTGGGTGTCGGTATCATCATGGGTGCGATTCTACTTGCTGACTACTCAGTAGGTAACGCAGTTAGTTACGTGTTTACTAAAGCATCTGGTGTTTTCATCGAAGATGGTGGCATCAACACTTGGAACATGAGCATCATTGCATTCCTAATTATTCTTGGAATGACAACTGCACTATTAACACTGTCTGGCGGTACTCGCGCATTCGCGGAGTGGGCACAGTCTCGCGTTAAGAGCAAACGTGGTTCAAAACTACTTGCTGCTTTCTTAGGTGTATTCATCTTCGTTGATGATTACTTTAACAGCCTAGCGGTTGGTGCCATCTCTCGTCCTGTAACAGACCGTTTCTACGTATCTCGCGCTAAGCTTGCTTATATCCTAGATTCAACGGCTGCTCCTATGTGTGTGATCATGCCTGCTTCTAGCTGGGGTGCTTACATCATCACTATCATTGGTGGCATCTTAGTGACACACGGTGTGACAGAGTATTCTGCACTGGGTGCATACGTTCGTCTTATCCCAATGAACTTCTACGCTGTATTCGCACTATTAATGGTGTTTGCAGTGGCATGGTTCGGTCTAGACGTTGGTAAGATGCGTGAGCATGAAATCGAAGCATCTCAAGGCCGTGGCTTTGAAGGCGACAACGATCAAAAGCAAGCACACGATCTAAACGAAGAGCTAGATATCGAAGAGAGCGAAAACGGTTCAGTTTCTGATCTGGTTATGCCAATCGTATCGCTAATTGTAGCGACAGTTGCAGCAATGCTTTACACAGGTGGCCAAGCGCTGGCTGCTGATGACCAAGCATTCAACCTTCTAGGTGCATTCGAAAACACGGATGTAGGTAAGTCTCTTGTTTACGGTGGTGTTATCGGTTTACTAGTAGCACTAGCGACAGTATTCAAGCAAAAGCTCTCTATGGCTGATATCGCAAGAACAATGTGGATCGGTGCTAGCTCTATGTTTGGCGCGATTCTGATTCTTGTGTTTGCATGGACTATCGGTTCTGTCATCGGCGACATGAAAACGGGTTCTTACCTATCGTCTCTAGTAACAGGCAGCATTGATTACCACTGGCTACCGGTTATGTTGTTCCTTCTAGCGGGCGTTATGGCGTTCTCGACAGGTACATCTTGGGGTACGTTCGGTATTATGTTACCTATCGCGGGCGACATGGCTGCAGCATCGGACATCGCGCTGATTCTTCCTATGCTAAGTGCGGTTCTAGCGGGTGCTGTATTTGGTGACCACTGTTCTCCAATCTCTGATACGACGATTCTGTCTTCTACTGGTGCTCGTTGTAATCACATCGACCACGTATCGACTCAGCTTCCATACGCGTTGTCTGTAGCGTTCGTATCGTGCATTGGTTTCATTACTCTAGGTATGACATCTTCAATTGGCATCGCATTTGGCGCAGCGTCTCTAACGTTTGTCGCTGTATGTTTTGCATTGGCTTACTTCTCTCGCTGTAAAATGGCGACGTGCAAAAGCTAAAACTGAAAGCTAATCAGTAAACTATCAGGGAGGCATTGGCCTCCCTTTTTTGTGCTTGTTAATTTAATTTTAAGTTTCGTGAAAAAAGTTAGAATAAATGGTTGAAAAAGGATCTCAGCTTAGTTAGTGTGGAGACAAGAAAGCAAACAACTGAAGAGCTTATAAGTATGCGTAAATTAGTAATGAACATTCATCACCATCATCACCCTATCTAGTCTTTCGGGGAGATTTACGTATACCCGGGAGCAAGAATTCTCCCGGAGGTTAAGTCAAAGAATTTAGATTTAAACCCTCGGGATGACAAAGTCTTCCGAGGGTTTTTTAGTTTTAGCGCTTTTAAATAATCAATAAATTCAAATATTTGCACAGGGATACAGCAATGCAGACACAACGCCTAAGAATCGCAATTCAAAAGAAAGGTCGCTTAAGTAAAGAGTGCCAAGACCTACTTAAAAAATGTGGTGTTAAATTTAACATCATGGGTGAGCGCCTAGTTGTTCATTCACTAAATATGCCAATCGACTTGTTATTAGTTCGTGATGATGACATCCCAGGTCTTATCATGGATGGTGTGGTTGACCTTGGTTTCATCGGTGAAAATGAACTAGAAGAAGTTCGACTAGACCGTGTTGCTCTAAAAGAGCCATCAGAGTTTCGCACACTACGTCGTTTAGACTTCGGTGGTTGCCGTCTTTCTATCGCAATCAACAAAGATGAAGTCTACAACGGGCCACAAGATCTTGCGGGCAAGCGTATTGCGACAACTTACCCACAACTACTGAAAGCCTACATGGATGAGCAGGGTGTTGAATTCAGCACTTGTATGCTAACAGGCTCGGTTGAAGTAGCGCCTCGTGCAGGTCTAGCAGACGCTATCGCTGATTTAGTTTCTACAGGTGCAACGCTTGAAGCGAATGGCCTAAAAGAAGCTGAAGCTATCTTCCAATCGAAAGCAACACTTATTCAACGTGTTGGTGATTTCGACGCAGACAAAACCGCACTGATTGAAAAACTACTGACTCGTATGCAGGGTGTTCAACAAGCGAAAGAGTCGAAGTACATCATGCTTCACGCGCCAACTTCTCAACTAGAGCAAATCAAAGCACTACTGCCTGGTGCTGAAGATCCAACGGTTCTTCCACTATCTACAGACAAAGACAAAGTTGCCGTTCACCTAGTAAGTACAGAGAACTTGTTCTGGGAAACAATGGAGCAGCTGAAAGAGTTGGGTGCAAGCTCGATTCTAGTATTACCAATCGAAAAAATGATGGGGTAGTGACGATGAGAACCGTTGTTTGGCAATCTTTAAGTGAATCACAGCAAGACTCGGTATTAGAGCGTCCAGCTATTACTGAAGGTGCAAACATCACCGCGACTGTTTCTGATGTGATTGCAAAAGTACGAAATGAAGGCGATGCCGCGCTTAGAGAGCTGACTGCAAAGTTTGATGGTGTGACTCCAGAATCCATTCGAGTCAGTTCGGGTGAGATCGAAGAGGCGTGTGCTCGTCTAACACCAGAGATGAAGCAAGCGTTAGAGCAAGCTTATAGCAACATTGCGAAGTTTCACGAAGCTCAAAAGCCGCAGCCAATTAAGGTTGAGACACAGCCTGGTGTTGTGTGTGAGCAAGTGACGCGCGCTATTAATACTGTTGGCCTTTATATTCCAGGTGGCAGTGCGCCACTTCCGTCAACGGTTCTTATGTTAGGTGTTCCCGCTCAAATCGCAGGTTGCCGCAAGGTTGTGCTTTGTTCACCTCCACCAATCGCAGATGAAATCTTGTATGTCGCTAAGCTTTGTAAGATCGACGAGGTTTACAACGTTGGTGGTGGTCAAGCGGTGGCTGCAATGGCTTACGGTACCGAGAGTGTAGCTAAAGTCGATAAGATCTTCGGCCCTGGCAACGCGTACGTAACGGAAGCGAAACGCCAAGTTAGCAACGACTTCCGCGGTGCGGCGATTGATATGCCTGCTGGCCCGTCTGAAGTGTTAGTGATTGCCGATGAAACTGCAGATGCAGATTTCATCGCGGCGGATTTACTGAGCCAAGCGGAGCACGGTCCTGATTCTCAGGTTGTGCTAGTAACACCATCTCCAGTGGTTGCTGACCAAGTAACAGAAGCGGTTCAGAAGCAATTGAAAGAACTGTCTCGTGCGAACATCGCTCAGCAAGCATTGGCTTCAAGCTTAATTATCATTGCTGAATCGATCACTCAAGCGATTGCGATTTCGAACTTCTACGGTCCTGAGCACTTGATTGTTCAAACCAAGAATCCACGTGAATTGCTGCCATTGCTAGATAATGCAGGCTCAATCTTCCTTGGTGACTGGTCTCCAGAATCTGCAGGTGACTACGCATCAGGCACAAACCACGTTCTTCCGACTTACGGTTACACGAAAACGTATTCAAGCCTGGGTTTAGCTGATTTCTCTAAGAGAATGACGGTGCAAGAGCTAACGGCTGACGGTTTGAAAGGCCTAGCGCCAACGGTAGTAACAATGGCGGAAGCCGAAGGCTTGGATGCACACAAACGCGCTGTGACCATCCGAGTTGAAAAGTTAAATAAAGCGAAATAAGGGTAGGGCATGGAAAAGTTAGCAAGAAAACAAGTTCAGGCTCTTACACCTTACTTGTCTGCAAGACGCATTGGCGGTACTGGTGATGTATGGCTCAATGCCAACGAATCTCCGTTTGATAACGAGTACAACCTAAACCTGTCTCGTCTTAATCGCTACAGCGAATGTCAGCCTAAAGAGTTGATTGACGCTTATGCACAATACGCCGGTGTGAAATCAGAGCAAACACTAACGACTCGTGGTGCTGATGAAGGCATCGAGTTATTGATTCGTGCTTTCTGTGAGCCGAACGAAGACGCTATTCTTTACTGCCCACCTACTTACGGTATGTACGCAATCAGTGCAGAGACGATTGGTGTTGAGCGTAAAGTTGTGCCTCTAACTTCTGAATGGCAACTGGATCTTCCTGCGATTGAAGCTCAACTCGACAACGTAAAGGTGGTGTTTGTTTGTAGCCCAAACAACCCAACCGGTAATTTGGTTAATCGTAAAGACATCATCAAGTTGCTTGAAATGACTCAAGACAAAGCGATCGTGGTGATGGACGAAGCGTATATCGATTTTTGTCCAGAAGCGTCAACCGTTGATTTGCTTGAGCAATATCCAAACCTCGCGATCCTACGCACCTTGTCGAAGGCTTTTGCTTTAGCGGGTTTACGTTGTGGTTTTACGCTGGCGAATAAAGCGCTTATCGATGTGCTGTTGAAAGTGATTGCTCCTTACCCAGTGCCAATCCCTGTTGCTGACATTGCCGTTCAAGCACTTTCAGAGCAAGGACTTGCACGAGCTAAGTTCCAGGTCCTGGATTTAAGTGCGAACCGAGCGTATTTGCAAGCGGGTCTATTAGGTATGCCTCAAGTGACGGTATTTGATGGTTGGGGTAACTACCTACTGGTTAAATTCCCGAACGGCGATAAGTTGTTTAAAGCGGCTTGGGATACGGGCATCATCTTGCGTAATTCACCAATTGAAGACTGTGTTCGCATTAGTATTGGTAACCGCGAAGAGTGCGAAAAGACACTTGGATTCATTCGTAACTTTTATCAGTAACGAAAGGCTTACCAGTAATAACATTTACCAGTTTGATTTGATTAATCGCAGGCTGGTAAGTGAAACCAATATTTTGGGTTAGCGTTTGATTTTAGCTAGGCCACCAGATTTAAAATTAAAAGGAAGTTCAAGTGAATAAACAACAGAAAATACTTTTTATAGACCGCGACGGCACCTTAATTGTTGAGCCGCCAGTTGACTTTCAAGTAGACCGTTTAGACAAGCTAAAATTCGAACCGCTAGTGATTCCTAGCCTGCTTGCACTGCAAGATGCTGGTTACCGTCTAGTGATGGTGACTAACCAAGACGGCCTAGGTACCGATAGCTACCCACAAGAAGATTTCGATGCGCCACACAATATGATGATGGAGTTCTTCGAATCTCAAGGCGTTAAGTTTGACGACGTGCTTATTTGCCCTCACTTTGACGAAGACAACTGCTCTTGCCGCAAGCCTAAATTAGGTATGGTTAAAGAGTATTTACAAGGCGGTAAAGTCGACTTCCAACACTCTGTTGTGATTGGCGACCGAATGACGGATCTTCAACTTGCAGAGAATATGGCAATCCGCGGTATTCAATATGGCCCTGATGCAGAAACGGAAGGTACGCTTAACTGGCCACAAATCGTTAAAGATCTGACGGTTAATGCTCGCGTTGCTGAAGTGGTTCGTACAACTAAAGAAACCGACATTAAGGTAGCTGTAAACCTTGATGAAACCGGTGGTAATAAGATCGATACCGGCATGGGTTTCTTCGACCACATGCTTGATCAAATCGCGACACACGGTGGTTTCCAAATGAACCTGACGGTGAAAGGCGATCTACACATTGATGATCACCACACAGTGGAAGATACGGCACTTGCGTTAGGCCAAGCTCTGAAAGATGCACTAGGTGACAAACGTGGTATTGGCCGTTTTGGTTTTAGCCTGCCAATGGATGAATGTTTGGCTCAGTGTGCGCTAGACCTTTCTGGTCGTCCATACCTGAAGTTCGATGCTAAATTCAGTCGTGAGCAAGTGGGTGATCTTTCAACAGAGATGGTGGTTCACTTCTTCCGTTCTCTAACCGACACTCTGGCTTGTACGCTACACCTTTCTTCTGCTGGCAATAATGATCACCACATCATTGAGAGCCTGTTCAAAGCGTTTGGCCGTACTCTTCGCCAAGCAATCAAAGTTGAAGGTAATGAGTTACCAAGCAGCAAAGGCGTCCTGTAAGGCTAACGTTAGCAAGGAAAAAACAATGAAAGATCAAAAAGTCGTCATCATTGATACTGGGTGTGCCAACGTTTCTTCGGTTAAATTTGCCATTGAACGTTTGGGTTACGCAGTTGAAATTTCAAAAGAACCTGAAGTTGTTCTTGCTGCCGATAAGCTATTCCTACCCGGTGTAGGTACAGCAAGTGAGGCAATGAAGAACCTGCAAGAGCGCGACCTTGTTTCTCTTGTGAAGAAAGTAGAGAAGCCTCTGCTTGGTATTTGTTTAGGTATGCAACTGTTAGGCAAATTATCTCAAGAGAAAGGCCAAAAGGCTGACGAGTTAGTTGAATGTCTAGGTTTGTGTGATGGTGAAGTGCGTTTACTCGAAACGGGCGATTTGCCATTACCACACATGGGTTGGAACACAGTAACTTCGACACCTAACCATCCTTTGTTTAAAGATATTGAAGAAGGCGAATATTTCTACTTCGTTCACAGCTTCGCAATGCCAGTGGGCGACTACACAATCGCACAATGTGATTACGGTAATCCGTTTACAGCGGCGGTTCAAAGTGGCAATTATTATGGTGTTCAGTTCCACCCAGAGCGATCTTCGAAAGCTGGCTCTAAGCTGATTCAGAACTTCTTGGAATTGTAATAAGGATTAGGCAGCGGCTAACGTTGCCATATAAGGAATGTAAATGATTATTCCCGCGTTAGATTTAATTGAAGGTCAAGTAGTTCGCTTATTCCAAGGAGACTACGGGCAAGTAACAGAATACAAAGTAGACCCAGCAGAGCAGTTTAACCTGTATCACCAAGCTGGCGCAGGTTGGCTGCATCTTGTTGACTTAACGGGTGCAAAAGACACAACGGCTCGTCAGTTAGACTTGATTGCTAAGCTACTTGCTAGCACGCCTGCGAACATCCAGATTGGTGGTGGCGTGCGTAACGAACAAGATGTCGTTGACCTACTGGAAGCTGGTGCACAGCGCGTTGTGGTTGGTTCTACAGCAGTTAAGCAACCAGAGCTGGTTAAAGGTTGGATGGAAAAGTACGGCGCTGAAAAAATCGTGCTTGCTCTGGACATCAACATCGATGAAAGCGGCACACGTAAAGTGGCAATTTCAGGTTGGCAAGAAGATTCAGGCGTGACTATTGAAGCGCTGATTGAAGACTACCTAACAGTGGGTCTTAAACACGTTCTATGTACTGACATTTCACGTGATGGCACGCTAGAAGGGTCAAACGTCGAGCTTTATGTTGACCTTTGTAAACAATACCCACAGGTTCAATTCCAATCATCGGGCGGCATTGGCAGCTTAGCGGATATCGAAGCTCTAAAAGGCAGCGGTGTTGCTGGTGTGATTGTTGGTCGTGCGTTACTTGATGGCAAGTTTACCGCAGAGGAGGCATTTGCATGTTGGCAAAGCGAATAATCCCTTGTTTGGATGTCCGTGACGGACAAGTGGTGAAGGGCGTTCAGTTCCGTAACCACGAAATCATTGGCGACATCGTTCCGTTAGCACAGCGCTATGCGGAAGAGGGCGCTGATGAGCTCGTATTTTATGACATCACGGCATCGAGTGATGGCCGTGTCGTCGATAAAAGCTGGGTGAAGCGCGTAGCAGAAGTGATTGACATTCCTTTCTGTGTTGCTGGTGGTATTAAATCAGCAGAAGATGCAGCGCGCATTCTTGAATTTGGTGCCGATAAAGTATCGATCAACTCGCCTGCACTTGCTAACCCTCAATTGATCACTGACCTTGCTGATAAGTTCGGCGTGCAGTGTATTGTTGTCGGTATCGATTCATACTTCGATAAAGAAACCGGTAAATATCAGGTTTACCAATTCACTGGCGATGAGGCGCGTACTAAAGCGACCAAATGGGAAACCAAAGATTGGGTGCAGGAAGTACAGAAACGTGGCGCAGGTGAGATTGTGTTAAACATGATGAACCAAGATGGCGTTCGTAACGGCTATGACATCGAACAGTTAAACATGGTACGTGAAGTATGCAATGTACCTCTGATTGCTTCTGGTGGCGCAGGTGCAATGGAGCACTTTGCTGAAGCCTATAAGAAGACCAACGTGGACGGAGCGCTAGCAGCTTCGGTATTCCACAAGCAAGTCATCAATATTGGTGAACTTAAACAGTATTTAAAACAACAAGATGTAGAGGTGCGACTATGAGTTTTGAAACCGCAAGCTTATCAAAAACAGAAGTAGGCGCATTATCAGAGCGTATTAACTGGGAAAAAGTAGATGGCTTAGTACCAGCTATTGTTCAAGATTACCAATCGAGCCAAGTGTTAATGATGGGATACATGAACCCAGCAGCACTTGAGAAAACAGGTGAAACTGGCAATGTGACGTTTTTCTCTCGCACCAAAGAGCGCCTTTGGACGAAAGGTGAAACGTCAGGCAACGTATTACAACTGCAAAACATCGCCTTGGACTGTGACAGCGACACTTTACTGGTTAAAGTTAATCCCATTGGTCCAACGTGCCACACAGGTACAACAACGTGTTGGGATGGAGACAAGCAAGAAGAGTCTCAGATGGTGTGGCTTCATCAGCTTGAGCAGCTACTGGCTGCCCGCAAGGACGCAGACCCTGAGTCTTCTTATACTGCCAGTCTATATGCCCGTGGCACCAAGCGTATTTCGCAAAAAGTGGGCGAAGAAGGCGTTGAAGTCGCGCTTGCGGCGACGTCGGGCGATAAGGCGGAACTAGTGTGTGAATCAGCAGATTTGATTTACCACCTAATGGTTCTTCTTCAAGACCAAGGTCTATCGATGAACGACGTGGTAAATAAACTTAAAGAGCGTCATAAGTAAGCCTCTTTAGATTTATCGAACCGCGTAAAAAATAGATAAAAGCCCCGTAAACAACCATGTTTACGGGGCTTTTTAATCATCTAAGATATTAATCTACTTTAAAAGCACTGAACATCGTCATTCCGAGGAGCTTAGGTGACATCAGGAATCTATCTCAGCGCTTAGCTACCTTAAATCTCAGTATTACCCGCAGCACTTTTTATATTTCTTCCCACTACCACAAATGCAAGGGTCATTACGGCCAATCTTGAAGCTCTCTACGGTTTGGTTTAGGCGAGGGTCAATCTCTGGTTCTGTTAGCTTTTCATGTTCGTTTTCTTGCTCTGGGAACTCGCCATCGATATAAAACCATAGGCCGTTTTCACGAACGAAACGCGAGCGCTCTTGCATACAGTACTGCGCGCCGTCTTCATTGAAGTAAGCTTTAAATTCAACAAAGCCTTCGTCTTGGTGCGAGCCTGCCGCCGTATCGATGACTTCAAGACCTGCCCAATCACTGTCGATAGATTCGGTAATGCCTTCTCTTTGCGACTCAGCATCACAGCTAGGGTGATAGGTAGCAATTACATAATCAACCAATCCTAAAACGTGCGCGGAATAACGAGAGCGCATCAGCTGCTTTGGAGTTTCAACTGAGCTGTGATCGAGGTGCGCTGATTCACAGCACTGTTGGTAAGTATTATTACTACCGCATGGGCATAAAGACATAGTCAGATCCTGTAAAAATGGCCTCTATTAAGAGGCCATAAATGAATGCGTGGGAGTTTACCAAGAAACGATCGCTCACCAAAGTTAAGTTTCTATTGAAGTTGTTGTGTGAATTACGCTATTTCAGGGCTGGAGATAATAGTTCTTGGGCCCAAGTCGTCGCTTCGTCATAAGCTTGACCAAGTTGAGCTTCACTCAGTTTGAGAAGCTGGCGAATACGAGTCGCTTCATCCCAACGAGCTTGTTCATAAGCAACCACCATCGCCAACACAGCACCTAACACGCCTTTACGTTGAATTAAGGCTTGTTTGATCTCTACGTCGATCGGCACTGAATCGAGTACTTGTTTCAATGGTTGGTCAAAGAGTGAGTCCAATAGAGAGAACATACCGGTCAAAAAGGCTTGTCCAGGCTCAACCTTAACATTCATCTTCTCGACTAAGAGTTCACATTGACGTGCGCGTATTACCGCTAAACCATAGAGAGAGTCCGGCTTATCTTCTTTCGCGGAGGCGATAGCCACAAGAGAAACGAACTTACGCAGCTTTTGTTCGCCAAGGTAAATAAGCGCTTGGCGGAATGAGCGAATCGTCGTTGCTGAACCACCTGCAGAGTTTACGTAGGTAAGTAGCTTATACGACATGGTCACATCAAGCGTAATTAAACGCTCTACTTCACCAAAGTCGATAGGGTCGTGTGCAATCTCTTTTAACAGCTGAACGGTCGTCAGGAATGCAGGGTTGAGCGCACGCGTTTGGATCATTTCTGGCTTGCTAAAGAAGTAACCTTGAAAGTAAGTGAAGCCTGCTTTCTTCGCTTCTTGGTATTCTTCGTACGTTTCTACCTTCTCAGCTAGGAACTTGATATCTAGCCCTTTGAGTGAGTTCATAAACATCGCTGCTTTGGCAATTGGCGTCAAACGGATATCGAACTTGATAATCGAAACGTAGGGTAAGAAGCGCTTCCAAGCTTTACTTGGTACAAAGTCATCTAACGCGATGGTATAACCTGCATCAAAGATAGTTTTGATTGCTTCAAGTAACTCGTCTGTCGGTTCGCAGTCTTCAAGAACCTCTACAACGAGGCTTTCTTTGGGAAACAGAGTAGGGACCAAGTTGATTAGGCTTGCGTAAGGGAAGTTCACGAACCCAAGCTTATCACCCAACGTATTATAGTGGGTCGATAAGAAGTGATCGGAAAGCAAACGGCTAGTAGCGAGCTCCGGCTCTACTTCAGGGAAAGTGTTCTTAGGACCATCCCTGAATAGCAACTCGTAACCTATGGTCTTCTTGTCTGTATCGAGTATTGGTTGACGCGCTACGTATGAATATTTCAACTTGGTACTGTGTTCGGTTTATTTCTGGTAGAGAGATAATAGCTAATTCAGTAGAAATTACCATACACTTTCTAAGAAAGTCTGACCGACAATAATAATCAAACTGAAAGTTTAAGAGTGACGTTAAAAGCTATTGCTAAACGCTCGATTCTGTAGTTCAAAACTTTGCGGCGTGAACACCAGCACGGAACCTTGCGTATACCAATCGCCAAGTACGATACGGGTTTTAGTGCAATTGTTGGCACTAAATGTATGGATGTCTGGACGATGAGTATGGCCGTGGATCATCAGATCAACGTTGTTTCGTTCCATCACATCTTCGACTTCTTGTTGTGTCACATCCATGATGTCGAGAGACTTAGTCTGCTTGTCATCTTTGATATCGGATTGAACCTTCGAGACGATCTTCTTCTTGATGAAAAATGGAATTCTGTTGAAGACCCATTGAAGCCATGGTTGATGTACTTTTTCTCTGAAGGCGAGATACTTTACATCTTCGGTGCATAGAGTATCACCATGTAACACAACCGCTTTTTGGCCATAAATATCGATAGTCGATACTTCGTCTAGCAGTTTCACACCGGTTTGCTTGGCAAATTTTTTGCCGACAAGGAAATCACGGTTACCTTGAGTGAAGTAGCAAGGTACGCCTGTTTTTACCAAATCAATAAATGCTTGGCGGATAGAAGTCGCGAACTCACTTTTGTCGTCGTCACCAATCCAGAATTCGAAAAGGTCACCTAATACGTAGAGTGCATCCGCCTCTACCGCTTCGTTCTTCATGAAGGTTAGGAAGCAGTCGGTGATGTCTTGTCGTGAGGGAGCAAGGTGCAGATCTGATATAAAATATGTTTTCATAGGTCTAAAAAAAGGGAGCGATTCGCTCCCTATATCCTGATTTTATCGGCTCATCAATACTAACCGAAAGCGATGAATTAAGCTTCGATTGTAGTACCAGTGATGATCACTTCTTCTAGAGGTACATCTTGGTGCATACCCATAGAACCAGTGCTAACACCTTTGATCTTGTTTACGATGTCCATGCCTTCAACAACTTCTGCGAATACACAGTAGCCCCAACCGTCTAGGCTTTCGCTACGGAAGTTTAGGAAAGAGTTGTCGTTAACGTTGATGAAGAACTGAGAGCTCGCTGAATGCGGTTCCATAGTACGAGCCATTGCTAGCGTACCAACTTTGTTCGCTAGACCGTTGTTTGCTTCGTTCTTGATAGTTGCACGAGTTGCCTTTTCTTTAAGGCCAGAAGTCATGCCGCCGCCTTGAATCATGAAACCATCGATAACACGGTGGAATAGTGTGTTGTCGTAGAAACCGTCACGGCAATACTGTAGGAAGTTTGCGCTTGTTTCTGGTGCTTTTTCTTCGTTTAGTTGAACTTTGATGTCACCAAAATTTGTGTGAAGGATGATCATGATTGTTACCTTACTGTCTTTTTAATATGAAGTTCGAATTCTAGCGCATGTTGGCGGACTTTCAAATCATCAAATCATTCACTTAACTCAGATGTTTGAGGTAATTCCTGCTTTTGGGGATTACCTATTAAGGTATGACTTGTTATACTGCGAGCTTATTTTTGATTAATACACAAAATAGATAGAGATCATGCTGAAGATATATAACACGCTCACAAGACAGAAAGAGGAATTCAAACCAATTACAGCTGGCAAAGTCGGCATGTATGTCTGTGGGGTAACCATATACGATCTCTGTCACATTGGTCATGGTCGTACGTTCGTTTCTTTCGACGTAGTAACTCGTTACCTTCGTTACCTTGGTTACGATTTGAACTTCGTTCGTAACATCACAGATATTGATGACAAAATCATCAAGCGCGCTAACGAAAACGGCGAGTCTTGTGACTCTCTGACTGATCGTCTAATCGGCGAAATGCACGCTGATTTCGATGCGTTGAACATGAAGCGTCCAGACGTTGAACCTCGTGCAACGGATTTCATCACTGAAATCATCGAACTTGTTGAAAAGCTGATTGAACGCGGCTACGCATATGTTGCAAGTAACGGTGACGTAATGTTCGAAGTTAAGAAGTTCGAAGAATACGGTAAGCTTTCTAAGCAAGACCTTGATCAGCTTCAAGCTGGCGCTCGTGTTGACATAGACTCTGCAAAACGTAGTCCGCTAGATTTCGTGGTTTGGAAGATGTCTAAGCCAGGTGAACCAACATGGGAATCACCATGGGGTCCAGGTCGTCCAGGTTGGCACATTGAATGTTCAGCAATGAACTCGTCTATTCTAGGTAATCACTTCGATATCCACGGTGGCGGCTCAGATCTACAATTCCCACACCACGAGAATGAAATCGCGCAATCTTGCTGTGCACATGGTACTGACTATGTAAACACATGGATGCACAGTGGCATGGTGATGGTAGACAGAGAAAAAATGTCTAAGTCACTAGGTAACTTCTTCACTATCCGTGATGTGCTAGCACACTACGATGCTGAAACAGTGCGTTACTTCCTAATGTCTGGTCACTACCGTAGCCAACTGAACTACAATGAAGACAACCTAAACCAAGCTCGCGCATCGCTAGAGCGTCTATACACGTCACTTCGTGGCCTAGACCTTACCGCAGCTCCTGCTGGTGGCGAAGAGTACGTAACTCGCTTCTCTACTGCGATGAACGATGATTTCAACACGCCTGAAGCTTACTCAGTGCTGTTTGAAATGGCGCGTGAAATCAACCGTATCAAGCCTGAAAGCATCGAAAAAGCAAGCGGACTTGGTGCATTGATGCGTGAACTAGCGGACATCATCGGTATTCTTCACCAAGAGCCAGAAGCCTTCCTACAAGGTGATGCGGCTGGTAACGATGACGAAGTGGCTGAAATCGAAGCGTTGATCAAACTGCGTAACGACTCTCGAGCTTCAAAGGATTGGGCAAATGCCGACCTTGCACGTGATAAGTTAAACGAGTTAGGCATCGTTCTAGAAGACGGCCCAGAAGGTACGACTTGGCGTCGCAAGTAAATCTTATAAAAAAGGGCTGATTTTCAGCCCTTTTTTCTAGCAAAAATTCTCTAATTTCACCTTTTCATATTCAATTTTATTTAACAGGAATATTTCTGTGGCTCAGATGTATTTTTACTACTCGGCAATGAATGCGGGTAAATCAACAACGCTTCTTCAATCGTCATTCAACTACCAAGAACGTGGTATGACGCCAGTGATCTTCACGGCTGCATTGGATGATCGCTATGGTATCGGTAAAGTAAGCTCAAGAATTGGTCTGCAATCTGAAGCTCAACTTTTTAAAAATGACACTAACATGTTTGATGCGATCAAAAAGCTGAACGACGAAGAGAAGCGTCACTGTGTGTTGATCGATGAGTGTCAATTCTTGTCGAAAGAGCAGGTGTATCAGCTTACAGAAGTAGTGGATAAACTTCATATTCCTGTGCTGTGTTATGGCTTACGCACTGACTTCTTGGGCGAGCTGTTTGAAGGTAGCCGTTACTTACTGTCTTGGGCGGACAAGCTGGTGGAGCTGAAAACCATCTGTCATTGTGGCCGTAAAGCGAACATGGTTATTCGTACCGATGAGCACGGTGTCGCGATCGCTGAAGGTGATCAAGTGGCAATTGGTGGCAATGACAAATACGTTTCTGTTTGCCGTCTGCACTACAAAGAAGCATTAGGTAAATAAGCAAAACTATTTGCTGTTGTTACTAACAGGAAAGAATGAAAAACGGTGACCAAGTGTCACCGTTTTTGTTTACTGAACTTATGTTTTTACTTTATGCCAAGCCTAGCTTTTACTTTATTGGAGACTTATTCGAATCCGAGCTTCTTCAATGCTTGATAGGCGTGGTCAACGTCATCGGGGATGGGCATCTCAACCTGAAAGCCTTTCTCTGGGTAGGATTTGATTCGTTCGTAATCAGCAATCAATGCACCTAACACCATGTCTAACGGCAACTCTTCATTAAAGTAATCATCCCAATTTTGCCAACGTGATGTCACGGTTATCTCGGACGTTTCGTCAGGCCACTGTTTACTAAAGGTCGCGTAAGTTCGTTTTTCCATAAAGGGCTTCTGAACTAAGGTTAGCCTCTTCGGTGATAACCCTTGCTCTTTCAGTAACTCATGAGTGAAGCGGACATTTTCCCCAGTGTTTGTCGCGTGTTTCTCTATGATAATGTCAGAGTCAGGCACACCACAATCTCGTGCGATAGAAGCGAATGTTTCAGCTTCTGAGCGCTCAAAGCTTCCTTCGGTAAAGCGTCCCACACCACCAGAAAAAACAATGTAAGGCGCGATCTGTTGGTGATAAAGCTCAGCTGCATATTCAGCGACGCGAGTATCATTGCTGCACAATACAAAGATGCAGTCTGAAGGCGTAACCTTGTGACCCATCGACATAAAGTTCCAAAGGGTGTCTACCGAGCGGTGCAGTTTTGTGTTGGGATATTTGTTAGCCATAGATTGTTCAGTCATGAAGTGCATCCAATGTGGATTCGAATTTAAATGAATAACCTAAATCGAGAATCTTCTTCGAAGAGATTAATTTGTCTGGGGTATCAACAACAGCGGGTAGAGGCTCACTGCTGTTGGCGCTTTTCAGTGCTGCGGCATAAAACTCCGCCTTACTGACCGTATTTGGCGTCGTCACGTTAACCACTTCGTTGTGCAGCTGACTGATAGCGAAATCGACAGCGCCAATCGCGTCATCAAGGTGCAGCATGTTGGCTGGAGCTTGAGTGCTCACTTGCTTTAGCTTACTAGCAAACCTTGATGGGTGACGACTTGGACCTATTAATCCACTAAAGCGAAGAATGGTGTAGTCGATACCTGAATCAATCACTGACTGTTCAGCTTGCAGCATGATTCGCGCGTTATCGGAAAATGAAGATGCGTTCTCGTTACCTGAGGTTGAAAGGGGGAGCGATGCATCCAGCTCATTCAACACACCCGGCTTGGTTGGGTATACCGTAGTTGAACTGACCATAATGAGCTTTTTAATGTTGGCCTTTTGACATGCATTGGTGAGTTGCTGCCAGTAGTCGGCATACTCTTGTCCTGCTCCTTTTCTAAAGCCAGGAGGGAAGCTGCCAATTACAATTTCAGTGTTGTTTTCGAGTAACAGTGAATAGAGTCGCCCGATAGTCTGTTCTGGCTTTGATGAGTCAAAACTAAACACTTCACATGGGATTCGTTCGTTACCAATGGCCTCCGCTCCCGCTTGGGTCGTTTTCGTGACCACCACTCGGTTACCATGTTTTTCTAGATGTTTGGATAAAGGTGCACCGACCCATCCTGCACCGACAATAAATATAGAAGCCATCTGTACCTCACAACGACAAGCTATGGATTTACAATAAGCCTAACAAACCTTGGCCCAAAAATGAAAAAACTCCACGGCCGAAGCGAGTGGAGTTTTTACTAGAACAATGGAGCTTTATTTAAGTACGCGAAGTAGCTTATCTGCGCGCTCTGCCATCTCGATACCTTCATCTGTTAAATAACCGCCGTCTGGCTGAGTACAAAGGTTTTTTTCGAATAGGCGCTTAACAGCGTCTTGAGTTTCTTGAGCAGCCTCTTGATGAACTTTAATTCCAGTAGCAGCGCTACTTACATCAAATTGAAGAAGGAGGTTTAAATCAGCAATATGTTCAGCGTTGTACTTCATAATTAACCTATATATTCATAACGTTCTCTACCTTCACCTTAGTGCGCATTCACGGCTCAGGCAATAGCAAATAAGGAGAATTGATAAGTGATACCAAATTGATTGATTAATCATCGAGTGATGGGTTTATTTTGGTTATATTGGGTGATTTGCACCCACTTAAATCATCAATGATGTTTATTGCTAAGTGGTTGTAATATATTGTGACTAGAAATAATTTGCATTGAGCGAATATTGTATAAAAAGGATATGCATAAGTGAGAGCGAACAAAGTAGCATTAACGATCAGTATGCTATTTGCTATCTCAGGTTGTCAAAGCACACCCTCAGAGCAGACAGACGCGAACCAAACCGCAAACAACAATAATGAATCTACAATAGAGGTCCGTTCATTTCAGTCTGTCCAAAGCGTTTACTCCGAATGGGAAGTTAAGCTTGAAGACCATGCTCAATTGTCTCTCTATGCACCAGAGAATTACAATGAACTATTAGACGCATGGGATGATGCTGAAAGCATTTATGCGGACTTACTGAAAGACGAAACTCGGATAACCAAGAGCTACTCCATTTTTTCGAGCCTGACTTATGCTGAAGCCTTTGATGAAAAAATAGCGTTGATCAAATCAAATTATGACTCGATCTTAGTGTTAAAGAAGAAGGCTGACCGAGTACTCGCTGATTCGATTGTCCAAATGGATTACCTGAAGTTTCTTGGCGCAGATACCATGTTTACTTCGAGCTACAAACGTTTGTATTCAGAATACAGCGAGTTGTTCGAATATGTGCTGGTCGATGAGCTTGAAGACGCTCAAGAAGCGCAGGTGGAGTTTCTTAACAATGCTCGCTTACTAGAAGTTAAAGTGGCGCATAAGAAATACATCGAACCTTTGAAGAACGAATTAGAGTTCTTGGAAGATGAAGATTTTTATGATGTTGCTCCGCTGACCTTTGCTAAGGCAGCATCTCAAATTGCGTTGGCCGAAAGCCAAGTGAAAGCCAGCCCTCGTGAAAAGTCGATCATTGAAGATGCGGTTCACGCTGCTGAGTTTGAATTGAACCACGTGCGCAGTGTCGCTCATGAAGTCAAAGTGCTGGCGAGTGTAAAAGGCGACAAGTTCGAACAGTCGGTTTTGAATGCAGAGAACCAACTACTGAGTATTTCACAAATCGTCAATGATGAAGATTACCGTGATGTTGGGTTACGTCAGCAATCTCAAAAGATTGTAGCGAGTATTAAAGCGTTAAAAAGCTCCGACATGACAGGGCTATTAAAGTCAGAGATTGAAACTTTGACTGAGCAATTGGCTAACCTGGAATCTGAAAACCAGAAGCAAGCACAGCAATTGTCTGAAGCAACCAAGCATAGTGAGTTGCTCGGTGAGCAGATTACGAAGAGCGATGCTCACATAAAAAGCTTAGAAGAACTAGTCGATAGTTTGAAAAGCTTAGGTGGTAAAGTTGCCAACGAAAGTGATTCTGATGCGATCTCGCCGAGTATTGAAACAAATCTAGAGAACCCGGCTCTAGAACTATCATCAGAAGAAGTGATTGAACCTTCGGTTTAGCATAACCAATGTCTTTATTTGTGACTGACTTAAAAGCGCCTCAGGGTGCTTTTTTACGTTCTGTTGATCTATGTCAAAATCTGAAAAGAAAAGCTCTCAAAACACGGCTATAGTGTACGTCATTCTTATGGTTTTAACGTAACTTGTTGATATTTATAGATGTGTTGTTTTTATCGTTGGTAGTTTTTCATTCATCAGAGTTTTCTTTTTACTACTAAAGTCGTAAGAAATTTCAATATCATTGAAGGTTTGGCGTTTTCTTAGTTGTTGAAGGAAATTCGAGCTTAAAATAGCTCTTGAATTCAGAAATGAAAGAGAGGATTATCGCGCTCCCGACGACATGTTTCAAAATGTAAATCATCATGAATCTAAACCAATTTGACTCATTATTACCGCCACAAATGGCTGAGCGCGCTGCAGATATTGGCGTAGGTAAAGCAACTAAAGATCCAATCAAATCTTTTCTCCTAGCGATTTCAGCTGGCATCCATATCGGTATTGCGTTTGTGTTCTACACCATCGTAACGACCGGTGCTGGTGATTTGCCTTGGGGTATTACTCGCCTATTAGGTGGCCTTGCATTTAGCCTGGGCTTAATTCTCGTTGTTGTTACCGGTGGTGAGTTATTTACCAGTTCGGTGCTTACTCTGGTTGCTCGTGCAAGTGGTAAAATTACTTGGCGCACGCTCGTCAAGAACTGGGCTACGGTTTATGTAGGTAACTTGATTGGCGCATTGTTGCTGGTGGCATGTATGCTTCTGACTAAACAGTACATGTTTGACCATGGCCAGGTTGGTTTAAATGCAATGGCGATTTCCCAACACAAGATGCACCATGATTTTATCCAAGCTATCGCGCTTGGTATCATGTGTAATGTATTGGTTTGTATCGCGGTATGGATGACGTTTAGTGGACGTACACTTACCGACAAAATCGCGGTAATGATTTTACCTGTTGCGATGTTCGTATCAGCTGGTTTCGAGCACTGTATTGCGAATATGTTCCAAGTCCCTTTAGCTATCGGCATTAAAACATTTGCTCCTGCTGAATTCTGGACAATGACGGGCGCTAACCCTGCGGATTACGTTGACCTGAACATGATGGACTTTCTGATGAACAACTTGCTGCCCGTTACTATAGGTAACATCATTGGTGGCGGTATCTTTGTCGGCATGTGGTATTGGTTGATCTACCTGCGTGACTAATAAAGGTGGCTCTATCAACAAAAGTGGCGTACTTAACTCAGTTGACGAGATGCGCTAAAGCTCAGTGGAAACACTGAACTGACTTATGACATTTACAAGACGGTCTGCATTGCAGGCCGTTTTTTATTTGTGGAAAACCTACTTCTTCACCCCTCTAATGATCATCTGAACACTCAACAGCGCTGCTCACCATATGTGTATATCTCTTTGAAAACACCGAAGGATCAACGGTAATGATCTTTTCTCGAGTGAAAGTGGACAAAAAAGGATCTATCTTGATTTGGTTATCCACAATTTCTGTGGATAACCTGTCTCAAATTCAGTGAGTAACCAGATCTAAGGGGAGTAGAGAGGCTATTTTGCCGGTTTTATTTGAGCGAGGACTCGACCTTCTTTGGTCAGGGAAGTCTTCAATGAGAGGTGAAGGGCAAGCGCTAAAGAGCAACTCATCATCACGAAAATCGCCAGCATGATCATCAGTTGATACTTAATCGCGATCATCGGTGACGCCCCCCCAAGAATTTGTCCTGTCATCATTCCTGGCAGCGTTACTAAGCCTGTGGTTGCCATAGAGGCCATGATAGGGGACATCGCTTTCTGTATTGCATTGCGTACAAACGGTGCTGCAGCGTAGGAGGGAGACGCGCCTAACGCGATTGCTGCTTCATATTCTGATTTCTGTGTTTCAAAAGCACCAAACAGGCTCTGCAATGCCACTATATTACTGCTTAAGCTATTACCCAATAACATTCCTGCGATCGGGATAAGGTACTGCGCGTTAAAAAGCGGTGTCGGTTTAATGATGAAAAAGCAGATAAACAAGACGATGGGTACACAGGTTACGGCAAGGCTTACGGCAACAGGCGCTAATAATAGCTGTCTCGGTAGCCTAGACTTCTCAACAATCGAGCTCGCACCGACAATTATCATGGCAAATAACCACAACAAATTGACCCACAAACTATTCAAAGTAAATAAATATTCTAGGTAAAGACCCACAAGAAACAGCTGAATAACCATGCGAATGACGCTAATAGAGGCTTCTTTTCCAAGGCCGAGTTTCAGCTTGTGGTTGATGGCAATGGGCAGAAAGAGAAGTGAACCGAAGAGCAACAACTGCCACCAAGATATATCAATAACGTCTTGCATAGAGCTTCCTTTTAAGTAGGTCCCCATCATATCTGAAAGTGCCAAATGATGCATTTCAGCTTCAAACCCGTCGATTCAAAAAGTGCTCAATTATTTAACAACCAAAGTACAAAATATTGGTTGTTTAAGGCATTTTTAGCTACTACTTAGTAGGTAAAACGTTAAAATTGGTTACAATAAGGTTGCGTGAGTGTTGGAATTTAACATTTGTGAAATATACTTAATTCTTCACATTTGTTAATACTTTTTAATAACTTTGTTTAACTAAAAACAACTTTGGATGAGCTCAAAAAAGTATTGATTAGCAAGGGTTATAACAGGAGATTTGATTGAACCCTACTTTGAGTATGGTCTAAAATTTGTTGTTAGATACTTAAGAACTTTAGCCCCATAGAATGGGTTACTCGAAATTACTAAATACAAAATAGGCAAAATGTATGAGTGATGTTAATAAAATTGAAACTGGCGAAAAACGCTCGTTGGAGTGGAAGTCTTTCCTCTTCATCGCGGTGGTTCTCTTTCCAATATTAAGTGTGGCTTTTGTAGGCGGCTACGGCTTCCTAGTTTGGGCACTGCAAGTGTTTGTATTCGGACCTCCAGGTGCTCACGGCGGCATGTAATGCCCTCTAGTAACAACATTTTTTAAAATCAATATTTAAGAGAGCTAAACATGAAATCATTTTTAGTTAAATTATGGCGCACAATGACTCGCCCTGCGGTACACATCAGTCTTGGTGTACTAACTATGGGTGGCTTTATCGCCGGTGTTATTTTCTGGGGCGGTTTTAACACAGCTCTAGAGCACACAAATACAGAAGAATTCTGTGTAAGCTGTCACACCATGCGTGACAACGTATACGTAGAACTACAAGAAACGGTTCACTGGAAAAACACTTCTGGTGTACGCGCGACTTGTCCTGACTGTCACGTTCCACATGAATGGACAGCAAAAATCGCTCGTAAGATGCAAGCATCTAAAGAAGTATTCGCTCAAGTATTTGGTGACCTAGATACACCTGAGAAATTCGAAGCTCGTCGTATCGAATTGGCTAAACATGAATGGGATCGTTTCTCTTCGAACAAATCTCTAGAGTGTAAAAACTGCCACAACTACGATTCAATGGATTTCGAAAACATGCGCCCAACAGCGCGTATCCAGATGAAAAACGCGGCAGAGCGTGATCAAAGCTGTGTTGACTGTCACAAAGGTATTGCTCACAACCTTCCATTAGATATGGCATCAGCAAGCGGTATTGTTGGCGAGCTAGAAAATGTAGCAAGCAGCACATCTTACGCAAATGGTTCAGACGTAATCTCTATTCGTCACCTACCAATGTATACGGATGAGACAGCAACAGTTGAAGCGGGTCTATTAAGCCCTGCAAGTAAAGTTGCAGTGATCGACGAAAAAGGCGACATGATTAAGATTCAAATCGACGGTTGGCGTAAAGCGAAAGGCTTCGGACGTGTAATCCAAGAAGACTTCGGTATGAACATCTCGACTGCAATCTTGACGAAAGAAGTATCTCAAAGTGACGTAATCACTGTTGGTGAGAAGAAAGAAGATGAGCTAACTGGTCTTCCTTGGGAAGAAGTTAACCTAGCACTTTGGATGAAGAAAGAGTCTATGGTTGATAACTTCGATCCAATCTGGAACGCAGCTGGTCAAGCGTACCAATCTAACTGTTCAACGTGTCACTCACAGCCAGATGAAGCTCACTTCAGCGCTAACGGTTGGGTAGGCATGCTAGATGGTATGATTGCGTTCGTTAACTTCGATACAGATACAGAAGCACTTGTTCTTAAGTATCTACAGAAGCACTCATCAGATTTTTCTGAAGGCCATCACTAATAAGACGTCAATTGGAGTAACACAATGGCAATTACAAGAAGAAGTTTTCTGAAAGGTGTCGCTACTACAAGTGCGGCATCGGTTATCGGTCCAAGCTTATTGGCGTCGGCATCAGCGTCTGCTGCAGAAACAGACGGCGCGTGGAAAGTCTCTGGTTCTCACTGGGGTGCATTCCGAGCTCGTGTTTATGCGGGTAAAGTACAAGAAATTAAACCTCTAGAAATCGATCAACACCCAACTGAGATGTTGAAAGGTATTAAAGGTATTATCTACAGCCCATCACGTGTGCGTTACCCAATGGTTCGCCTAGATTGGTTGAAGAAGCATAAATACAGCGCAGATACGCGTGGTAACAACCGCTTTATTCGTGTGACTTGGGATGAGGCACTAGACCTTGTTTACCGTGAACTAGAGCGCGTACAGAAAGATTACGGTCCATGGGCGCTTCACACCGGTCAAACTGGTTGGAGACAAACTGGTCAGTTCCACAGCTGTACTAACCACATGCAACGTGCAATGGCACTTCACGGTTACTCTGTGAAGAAAATCGGTGACTACTCAACAGGTGCTGGTCAAACGATCATGCCTTACGTGCTAGGTTCGACTGAAGTTTACGCGCAAGGTACATCTTGGGAACTTATCCTAGAAAACAGTGACAACATTGTTCTTTGGGGTAACGATCCAGTTAAAAACCTGCAAGTAGGTTGGACATGTGAGACGCACGAGTCGTTCGCATACCTAGAACAGCTGAAAGAAAAAGTTGCTAAGAAAGAGATCAACGTTGTTTCTGTTGACCCTGTTAAAAACAAAACAGGCCGTTACCTAGAAAACGAGCAAATGTACATCAACCCACAAACTGATGTGGCGTTCATGCTTGGTGTTGCTCACGTTCTTTACAACGAAGATCTATACGACAAGAAGTTCATCGAAACTTACTGTCTAGGTTTTGAAGACTTCATCAAGTACGTTCAAGGTGAAACGAAAGATAAAGTTGAGAAGACACCAGAATGGGCTGCAGAAATCTGTGGTGCAAGCGCGGACTCTATCCGTGAATTCGCTAAGATGCTGGTTAACGGTCGTACACAGATTCTTGTGGGTTGGAGTATCCAACGTCAAGAGCACGGTGAACAGCCTTACTGGATGTGTGCAGTTATCGCAGCAATGGTTGGCCAAATTGGTCTACCTGGCGGCGGTATCTCTTACGGTCACCACTACTCAGGTATCGGTGTATCTTCAACTGGCTTCGCTGCTCCGGGTTCTTTCCCGCTGAACATCGACCAGGGTCAATCGCCTAAGCACACTAACACTGATTACAACGGTTACAGCCGCGTAATCCCTGTTGCTCGTTGGGTAGATAGCCTGCTAGAGCCAGGTAAGAAGATCAAAGCGAACGGTTCAACGGTAACACTACCTGATATCAAAATGATGGTATTCAGTGGTAACAATCCGTGGCACCACCACCAAGATCGCAACAAGATGCGTAAAGCATTCAAGAGCCTACAAACTGTAGTGGCTGTTGATTTCGCTTGGACTGCAACTTGTCGTCACTCTGATATCGTGCTTCCAGCATGTACTCAGTGGGAGCGTAACGATATCGATGGTTACGGTGCATACTCTGGCCGTGGTTTGATCGCGATGCACAAACTAGTTGATCCTCTGTTCCAGTCTAAGACTGACTTCGAGATCATGTCTAGCCTAACTAAGCGTTGGGGTCGTTACGACGATTACACGCGTGGTATGGATGAAATGCAGTGGGTTAAATCTCTGTACGACGAATGTCGCGCTTCAAACGAAGGTAGCTTCGAAATGCCTGAGTTTGCTGAGTTCTGGGAAAAAGGTTTCCTAGACTTCGGTAAAGGTAAGCCATGGACTCGTCACGCTTCATTCCGTGAAGACCCAGAGATCAATGCTCTAGGTACACCTTCTGGTTTCATCGAAATTACAAGCCGTACTGTAGGCAACATGGGTTACGAGCACTGTCAAGAACACCCAATGTGGTTCGAGAAATCTGAACGTTCACACGGTGGTCCAGGTTCTGACAAACACCCGTACTGGCTACAATCTTGTCACCCAGACAAGCGTCTTCACTCTCAGATGTGTGAATCTGAAGAGTGGCGTGCGACTTACGCGGTACAAGGTCGTGAGCCAATCTACATCAACCCAGTAGATGCTAAGAAGAAAGGCATCAAAGATGGCGACGTAGTACGTGTGTTCAACGACCGTGGTCAACTACTAGCGGGTGCTGTTCTAATGGATAGCTATGCTCCTGGTGTTGTTCGTATCGAAGAAGGTGCTTGGTACGGTCCGATCAACGAGAAAGTGGGCGCGCTAGATACATACGGCGATCCAAACACACTGACTCAAGATATCGGTACCTCTGAACTTGCTCAAGCAACGTCAGCAAACACATGTTTGGTAGACTTCGAGAAGTTCCAAGGCAAACTGCCTCCAGTAACTTCATTCGGTGGTCCAATCGAAGTTTCTTAAGCATCTCGCTTAAAAGCTAAGATTAAAGCTTGAATTAAAGCCCCTGTAAGCACTCTTACAGGGGCTTTTTGTATTTTAGATATCTGTGTTGCTGTTTCTAATAAGCCTTGTGACAAGGCGAATAGAGGGCGTTTTTGAGATAGGCTGTAACGTGCTGTTTGAGATAGGTGACAGAAGCAATGACGCGGAAACAAAAAGGCCGATACAAAGTACCGACCTTACAGAAGCCTATGGAGTTAACTCTGATCAAGTTAGATCTCAAACATAAACCAATAGCCATAAGCACAGATTAAAGCGGGCACACTTGAATACAAGGTTGCGACCAGTGCTGCTTTCGGTGCCATCGCAATCGCAGGAAATAGTGCATCACCATCATTTGAAATTGCGTTACCTACCTGAGCCGAAAGTGGTAGTGCGCCTGAAAGGTATAAGCTAGTGACCAATAATTGTGGTCCACAGCCCGGTAGCAAACCCATCAACACGCCAGCCAGGGGGAGCATGATACCCCAGCTTGAGAATAGCGTCGCAAAATCGACATTTGCAATGACAGAGCCAAATTCAAAGAAAAGAAAGGCAACCACCACCCAAGCGGTAACAAAGTTTGTATCTTGAGCGGTCTTTTGCAGTGGATGAGAGCCTACACATTTTTCGTCCTCACTCACAGCTGATTTGTAATCCTCAATTTCACGGGTCAGCCCCCACAGAAACATTGAGCTAATCAGTAAAATTGTTCCCACCCATTCCATTGACATTTCAGGCAAAGCGAGCAGCTCGTTGACATCGACTTGAAAAGAGCCAAGTAGGGCAACTGCAGCACCAGGAATAATCAGTACAGACCAAAGGTAACCTTGCAGGTTTATCGCTTTTTTAGAGACCGATTCTTTGTCTTGAGATAGAGAAGCGCAGCTGTTGGTGGCATCACTTTTTTCTGCTTGTTTCGGGCGTAAGAAGTCGTCTGCGTGAAACAAGTTAATGATTCGGCCTGATGCGGTACCTACAATGACGCCCATCGCCATCATAGCTAAACCTGTCTTAGGCTCGCTCGCTATTAGCAGGAACGCCGCGTCACCCATGGTTGAGACGAGCACCGCAACTACCGCGCCAAACCCAAGTTTGCCGGATATAAACTGTGTAGTAACCACAATCGCACCACCACAACCGGGCAGTGCGCCCATCAAAGCGGCAAACACCACTTGGTTTGGACGAGACTGATGGACAAGCTTGTTGAATACATTGTCTTTGTTGATGTAAAGGCTTAACCCGTGGTAAATAGCCAAAGTTAAAGCAACGTAGCAAGACACTGCCCAGAAGGCGTCTGACAGCGTGGTCACCGTCAGCTCTCGTGTAGCCGGGGCTGCAACCAATGCTGCTAGTGAGATGGGTAAAAGCAGGCGCTTAAATGAGAGTGAAAACTGAGTTGTTTTCGCAGCGCTGCTGCTTGGCAAAAAAGAGATTAGTCGATCCATAGGTGTTACTCAACAATAGTGGCTTAAGATAAATATATACGAATGATAATAATTATCAATTGCATTTGTTGTTTTTTTATCTATTGTTACTATTGGCTAAACCTACGAAACATGACCAATCTAAAAAAATGAGGTAAAGTATGGCTAATAAAGAGAGGCTCTAAAGGTAGAGTCATAATTGTTAGTGTAATAGGAAGAAACATGATTTTAGTTGTTGGTCACAAAAACCCTGATAGTGACAGTATTTGTAGTGCGTTAGTTGCAACAGAGCTTCTTAAAGCTCGTGGCGAGGAAGCGACACCAATTCGCCAAGGCGAGATCAACCGCGAAACTCAACACATTCTAGAAGTTGCTGGCGCTGAAAAACCAGAGCTTCGTACTTCTGTTGCTGGTGAGAAAATCTGGCTAGTAGACTACTCAGATCTAGCACAAGCACCAGACGATGTTGCTGAAGCAGAGATCGTAGGTATTGTCGATCACCACCGTCTAGGCGATGTGATGACAGTAAACCCAATGGAAGCTTGGATCTGGCCTGTTGGTTGTACAAACACTGTACTTTTCAACATGTTCAAGATTGAAGGTCACGCTATCTCTCAACAAATCGCTAAGCTAATGATGTCTGCAATTCTTTCAGACACAGTTGGTTTCGCATCTCCAACATGTACTCAAAAAGACAAAGACGCGGTTGCTGAACTTGCTGAAATCGCAGGTGTAGAAGACGTTGATGCATTCATCAAAGCACTTCTAATCGCTAAGACAAACATCGAAGGCCTATCTGCTGCACAGCTAGTAGAAAAAGACCTTAAAGGCTACCCATTCAATGGTCGCGATGTTGTTGTTGGTCAAGTTGAACTTGCGACTCTTGAGCAAGTAGACGGCATGATTGAAGCTCTAGAAGCTGATCTTGAAGAGCGTTGTGAGAAAGACGGTCTAGCATTTGCTGCGGTAATGCTAACTGACATCACTACTGCGCAAACTCGTCTTCTTTACAAAGGTGAGTGGGCTGAGAAATTAGTTAAGCACGAGAAAGACGGCGTATTGATGATGGAAAATACACTAAGCCGTAAGAAGCAAGGCTGGCCTTGGCTACAAGGTGAGCTTGTTTAATCAAGTCACTTAAATAATAAACGCCTGCTACTTTAGCAGGCGTTTTTCTTTGAAGTAGATTTTCTTCTTCATCGATAATGTTTGAAGTTAAAAGTACTCGGCATAAAATAGCTTTAAGAACAAAGTTACTGACTAAAGTAGGAAATTAAGATGACTACACAGCTAGACGATAAAAAAATCGCTGAAATCAACAAGTATACGGGCGAGCAACGCCTGAAGTACTGTGTGAAAGAAATCGTAGCAAACCGTGAAGTATGGATCTTAACCGATGAACACGGTTGTGTAATGCTGAACACAGAAGATGAAGACTGTGTTCCAGTATGGCCAAACCAAGAGTTCGCAGAGTCATGGGCAACGGGTGATTGGTCTGAGTGTAAAGCTGAGTCTATCTCGCTAAACAAATGGCATAGTCGCTGGACGAATGGTCTAGAAGACGACGAGCTTGCTGTTGTGGTATTCCCGAACGAACAAGAAGAGGGCGTTATCTTGTTCCCTGATGAGTTCGATTTCGAGTTGAAGAAACAGGCAGCTAAGCGCTAGTTCTTTCGTTATACAGTAACATCGTAAGTCAGCGTTGCCTTTCTTAGGCAGCGCTATCATTCAATTAGCACATCTCAGCTACTTCCAACGTATATTCCTTCAATACCCAATCAACTGATACAAGGGCGCTTGCTGTGCGGCTCTAGAAGCTTGTTGAAGCACACCTGTTTTACTGTATCTCTTCAGTACCTTTCGAACGATAGGCTTTACTTCCGATTCTGTCATTCCAGCTTTCAATTCTGGTTCATACAGTAGTTGCAGTAGCACCACATCTAAAGGTGATAACAACTCTTCTGGCGTGTGGTCGTTGAAAATAGAAGGGTAGGCTTTATCTGAATCATTCGGCAGACCTAGAACCTGTGTGATCTCTTCTACGATACAGGCGACTAGCTTACCTCGCGATCTTGCCTGATCTACGGGAATCACAATCCCAGCGTAAACAATCTCACTTTTAGAATTGGTTCGATAACCCGCCGTGCAGATAGCGTTATTTAAATGCTGAGTCGATTTGAGTTTCAGTACCGATTTCGCCTCTGACACCCACTGGCTCTGCCTCGTGTATATCCATTTAACGTTCGCTTCAGATTCTTTGCTGACGATTGTTATAGGGTGTTGAGTGACTTCGGATAGATGTTGGATATGAAGCTCGGTGAGCTCTTGATGCAGTTCTTCATCGCCCACTCGATGATCAATCCAAATCTTGATCGGTTGTTTCCATTTGGCGAGTGGTTTATTGCCTTGGGAATATTCGTGTTGCAGCGCGACGTTATAAAACGCATTTTCAACGAAGGTTCTATCTAACCAAGTAAGCGGAGTGCTTACGGCGTTAAAGCAGAGAGTTGCAAGCAAGAGGGGAAGCATTGAAGCTTTTGTTAGCATGCGTTACCCCCTCTAGTGGCGAGTGAAAAAGCGAAACCAGTTTAGTGGTTGGGCGCTTTGGAGAAATGACTCTCAACCAGTCTTTGCGTGATTTGGTGAGTTGGGTTGGTCAGCACTTGATCCGTTTCACCGCTCTCAACCACATTGCCTTCGTGCATCACGATGATCTTGTCGGTGATGTGCTTAACAATACCTAGGTGTTGAGATACGTAAACGAACGACACGCCCATCTCTTCTTGCAGCTCTAAGAACAAGTTAATAATTTGAGAGCGCATTGCCATGTCCAAACCATTTAACGCTTCATCAGCGACAATGATGGATGGCTGAAGTATCAAGGCACGAGCCAAACAAACCCTCTGTTTCTGGCCCGCAGCAAGCATCTGAGGGTAGAAGTAAGCATGTTCCGGAAGGAGACCAACGCGTAATAACGTGTCTTTCACGCGGCGCATACGGGCTTCTGGTGGCATGTTGGTATTTCGCTTCAATGGGCCTTCAAGAATTCGACCAATCTGAATGCGTGGATTAAGTGATGTATTCGGATCTTGGAAGATCATTCGAATCAGCTTACAACGAGTTGAATAGTCTTTGTGTTCTAGCTTTTCGCCGTTCACGCGGATCTCGCCCGCAGTCGGTTCAACCATGCCTGCGAGCATTCTCGCTAATGTTGATTTCCCAGAGCCATTCTGACCGATAAAACCAATCGTCTGGCCTGCTTCAAGGGAAAAGCTAACCGGCTTCACCGCCTGATGAATCTTCTTACGAAAAAGACCAGAGCGAGTCGTAAAGTCTTTAGATAGATCACTGACTTCTAATAATGCACTCATGATTTCTTTTTCTTCTCCATATTCAGAGGGAAGTGACAGTTAAATTTATGGTTCTTGATACGTTTAGTATGTGGGATCTCCACACATTGCCTTTGCGCGTATGGGCAACGTGGGCCTAACCGACAACCAATAGGTAGATGTTGCAACGGCGGAATTGATCCTGGTAAAGACTGTAGCTTCTCCTTGTGGGGAATCCAGTCGTTAAAGTCTGGCATCGCTTTTAGCAAAGCAACGGTGTAAGGGTGCTTAGGTGCATCCAATAGTTTCTGCGTATCAGCAGATTCTACAGATTGGCCACAGTACATAACGGTAATACGAGTCGCCCATTGGGTAATGGTCGTTAAGTCATGGCCGATCAGCACGATGGTCGTGTTATTGATCTGATTCATACGACTCAACAGACGCAGTATTTGAGACTGCGTAATTGGGTCTAAATCGTTGGTTGGCTCATCCGCTATTAAGACTTTTGGTTTGGCAGCTATCGCCATTGCGATCATGACTTTCTGACACTCACCATCGGTCAGTTCATAAGAGTAACTGTCCATTAGACGAGAGTGGTCTTTGATACCTACTTTGTGCAGTAACGCTATGGCCTGCTTCTTACGCCACTTAAATCGCTGCCACCAACGACCTTCAAATGCGTGGGAAGGAATCGCTTCAATGAGTTGGTTGCCTACTTTTTCAGAAGGGTCAAGACAGGTCGATGGCTCTTGGAAGATCATCGCGATATCGCGTGCGATCACTCGTCGCCTTTCTTTCGGCGTCAGTTGCAGCAGGTCGATATTACCTAAGCGCATTCGGTCTGCAGAAACCTTCCAGTTTTCTTTACAAACCCCGACAATTGCCTTTGCAACCAAGCTCTTACCTGAGCCAGACTCACCTACTAAGCCACGAATTTCCCCTTCATTGAGGGTAATACTCATTCGATCTACTGCTTTAACCATGCCTTGAGGGGTCTCAATTTCGATGGTTAGATGTCGAATATCAAGTAACGGCATTATTCGATTCCTGCATTTAGCGCTTGGCGAACACCTTCACCGACGAGGTTAATCACGATAACTGTAAACATAATAGCTAAGCCGGGTAGGGTTACTGTCCATGGCGCAAGGTAAATCAACTCGACCGAATCACCTAAGATTGAGCCCCATTCCGTACTTGGTGCTTGAGCGCCAAGCCCCAAGAAACCTAAGGCCGTGATATCAAGAATTGCAACTGACAGTGCCAGAGTCACTTCAAGAGCGACCACGGTAAGAATGTTAGGAAGGACTGAGTTCCATAGTAGGTAGAAATCGTTCGCACCATCAAGGCGAGATGCCAGAATGTAGTCCTTCTCTACTTCAGCGTGCACGGCAATGTACACCGAGCGAATAAAGCGCGGAATCAGTGCCAAGCACAAGGCAAGCAAGATATTAAACTCACCAAAGCCAAGGAATGCTACGAAGATAATCGCCAGCAGAAGAGATGGGATTGACATCACGGTATCAAGCAGGTGATTGAGCGTGCTTGATAGCAACCCACGCGTCATCCCGGCAAGTACGCCAATCAGACAGCCAATGACTGCTGCGATAAAGGTAATCACCACCGCAGCGCCGAAAGTAAGTTGAGAGCCAATTATTAGGCGAGAAAGAATGTCTCGGCCTAAGTCATCAGTACCTAGAAAGTATTCAACCGTACCCGCAGGATCCCACGAGGGAGGGGTTAGAAGGTGTCCCGTTTGCTCTTGTGCATCATGCGGTGCTAACCACGGTGAAGTGACGGTAACCAGAATGATAAGCACCAAACACCACAAGCCAAACATCGCCAGATTGTTGCTACGGAAGCTGCGCCAGAAACGTTCGAACTGGGTTGGAATCTGTTCTTCTTGGTAGACGTTATTTGTTAGCATACCATTCCTTCCTTACCAGTGGATTGATCATCGCGCCCAGTAGATCGGACAGAATATTTGCAGTCAAAACCAAGGTTGCCACTACAATTACGCCTGCTTGAATTGAAACATAATCTTGATTCGATAATGCATCCAATAACCAGCGGCCAATACCCGGCCAGTTAAAGATAGACTCGGTAATAATAGCAAGCGTTAACATACTTGATAGTTGAACGCCGACCTTAGGAATAATCGGTGGTATTGCATTTCTCAACACGTGTTGAGTGATGATCTCTCTAGTTGATAGACCCTTAATTCGCGCGGCGCGGATGTAGTTTTGAGTCATCACTTCAGCTACTGATGCTCTCATCAATCGGATTACCTGAGTCGTTGGGGCGAGCGCTAAAACAAGGCAAGGCAACGCCATATGCTCGATAACACTTTGTAGTGCGTGTGCACGGTAACGGCCTTCGGCAAAAAAGGCATCTATCATCGCGAAGCCAGTCACGTGTTCAATTTCGTAAAGCAGGTCGTATCGACCGCCAACCGGGAACATTTCAAAGTGCAGAGAAAATACCATGATCATCAACAATGCGACCCAAAATATAGGTGCAGAGTAACCGGCCATAGAGGTAAACGATATTGTCGTATCGACAAACTTACCTTGTCTCATACCTGCAATCGTGCCGAAAGGGATGCCGATAAACAGCGCAAGCACAAAGGCAAAGAAGCACAGTTCTAACGTTGCAGGGAATACAACGGCCAACTCATCGATGATAGGTACACCGTGTTTGCTTAGACCAAAGTTTAGTGTCGATAATTCAGTGATATAGCTGATCCAACCGGGCCAGAAATCTTGAATTGCCCAAGGTGAGGTTTGGTCTAATCGAAGCAGGGCGAAACCTACTAACGTCAGAATCCCCAACGTAATAATGAATAAGTTTACACGTCTTAATGTATACCAAAACATCACTGCACCTCTCTTCTGACTTGGTCAAAAGGTTGAGCATTGAACGGGCTCTGTTTAAAACCGGTTAGCGAACGATCGTGCACGCGGAACTGCACGCCGTGAGCGAGAGGGATCACAGGAACTTCTTCATTGAGAATGTTTTGGGCTTGTCGATACAAGTTCACACGGTGCCTTTGTTGATTGATCTCTAATGCTAAGTCGAGAAGGAAATCAAAGTCTGAATTACACCACATAGAGACGTTTAATCCTGCGCGTTCTGAGCTGCATGATAGAAGTGGACGCAAGAAGTTATCTGGATCCCCCGTATTGCCTATCCAGCCAGTAAGCAACAAGTCTGTTGAGGAAATAGAGGATAACTGTGTGCGGTCAAATCGATCGTCGGTATAGAGTTTCAGCTCGATACCAATATCGACCAAGTTTGCTTGGATCAATTCTGCGGTTTTTCTTGGGCTTGGGTTGTATGCGCGTGGCTCTAGTGGTACCCACATCGAAAGCTCTAATCCAGGTTCAACACCAGCTTCTTTGAGAAGCGCAATTGCATAGTTTCGATCATAACGAACTTGAACGCTGTCTTTTTGGTAAGCCCAAGACGTAGGAGGAAGCAATGTGTAGGCCTTAGTACCTGTGCCGTAATACACAGAATCAAGAATGTTCTGACGATTGATGGCTAGGTTGAGCGCTTTACGAACTCGAGAATCGCGTAGTGCAGGGTGCTCAGTATTCAGCGCGATGAAAGAGACATTAACCGCCGGTGTAGCAGAAATTTTCAGCTCTTCATGAGCTTGAATAATAGGGATCTGACTAGAAATCGGTGAGTTCAACACGTCACACTCACTGCGGAGAAGCTTGGCAAGTGTGCCTGTCCCACGTTGTGAAGTATCAAACACAACTTGGTCCATTTGTACTTCTCCCCTCCAGTAGTGCTTGTTTTTTTTCAAGCGAACTAGGTCATTGATCTGGTATTCGTCTAAGTAAAAAGGACCAGTGCCGACCGGGTTGGAATCGATTTGATTTTTCTCGTCCGCAGCAATGAGCTTATTGGCATATTCTTTAGAATGAATGACCGCATAGCTGGTGGCGATATTGTTGAGAAATGAATTGTCTGGGCGACTTAATTGGAATTTCACCGTTAGGTCGTCAACTGCAGTGATATCGACGATCAGGTTTTTGAAGTCGATTCCGGCAAACCATGGATATAGGCCACCGCCTACATAATGAAATGGGTTTGAACTATCAATGACACGTTCGAAGCTAAACACCACGTCTTGCGCATTCATGCTACGAGTTGGGGTGAACCAGTCTGTAGTTTGGAACGCAACATTTGGGCGCAGTTTGAACGTGTACTCTGTACCAGATTTATCAACAGACCAACTTGTCGCCAAGTTCTGCTTTGGTCGGTAAGTCATCGGATCAAGAGTGAGCAGTGTATCGAAGATTTGAGGGCTCAGTGATTCTGCGGTAATACCACTATCAACCAGCTGTGGGTTGAAGGTACTAGGATTACCTTGGCCGCAATAAATGAAGCCTTTTTCACGGATTTGCTCGTGATCCACACTCTCACCACATCCAGCTAGAAAGCTCAGCGTGCAGATGCTCAGTGATAGTTTTATTAGTGCTTTCATAAAAAGAAATACTTTTCGAAACGAGGCGTTAGAGGAGCCTCAAGATCCGGACAATTTAACATTTTATTTATTCGGCTCCAAATAATAATCTAGTGTGGGCAGCTATTTATCGTTAGCTTGTCCGACAATCGCGTACTTCCTCACCATTCCTCGTAATTGGTTGTAGGTTAACCCAAGTAATTCAGCGGCTTGCTTCTGGTTGTACTTGCTTTGTTTTAAGGCTTGATTGAGTAGCTTGATGTCTTGCTGTTCCTGCCATGCTTTGTAATCCAACGGCAAAGAAAAAGCGCTATCAGATGAAGTATGGCTGTTGGACTGAGCATTGCCAGTTTCTGGCGTCGAATCTTGTTCTGTTTTCCATGCTGGTTTGAATGGGTTAAACACCAAAGATTCAATAGGATATGGATTCTTACCATGCTGATAGATTGCCCGCTCAATGACGTTTTTTAGCTCTCGTACATTCCCTGGCCAAGAGTACTCCAATAGCGATTCAACGGCTGATGGAGCAAAGCCGACAAACAACTCCAATTCCAATTCACGACACATCTTAATTGCGTAGTATTCTGCCAATAACGTGATGTCTTCTTTACGTTCACGAAGCGGCGGGATAGTAATCACATCAAACGCCAATCTATCGAGTAAATCGGCCCTGAATTCGCCTTTCAAAGCCATCTCAGGCAAGTCGGCATTGGTTGCACACACCAGTCTTACATTGGCACTCAAAGCCTTTTGGCCGCCAACACGTTCATATTGTCCGTATTCGATAACACGTAACAACTTTTCTTGAACTGCAAGCGGGGTTGTTGCCAGCTCATCAAGAAACAGAGTGCCGCCCTCCGCCCTTTCAAAGCGGCCTTGATGACGGCCTTTTGAGCCCGTGAAAGAACCGGATTCATGACCAAACAACTCAGAATCAATCAAACCTTCGCTGAGGGTTGAACAGTTCAGCGAGATCAAAGGTTGATCCCAACGTCTTGAAAGGTAATGCAGCCTTTGTGCGATCAATTCTTTACCCGTACCACGCTCGCCAATGATCAGAATGGGTCTTTCGATTGGAGCCAGTTGAGAAACTTTATCCAAAACAGAGAGAAAACTAGGGGATTCACCAATGAGGTTCTGCTGCATAGTGGGTCCTTATGCGGTTTAAGTACTGAAGAAGGTCATGTTAGGGCTATAGTGGTGAAAAATACCAATACTTGGCTAAATTCATCATAGCATGTCTCGGGTTAATCACCATTGTATTGTAAGTGCATGATAATAAATGGCTTAAAAGTTGGCATGCTACTTGGATTACTTATGGTAGGTTTAACAACAAACGTAAATTTGCGAGCAAGTGAGTAAAGAGTCGAACAACGATTTAGAACGCATTTGCCATCATTGTAATTAAGGAGTTCCTCATGGGTATTTTTTCTCGCTTTGCAGACATTGTAAATTCAAACATCAGTGCACTATTAGATAAGGCTGAAGATCCTGAAAAGATGATTCGCCTGATTATCCAAGAAATGGAAGACACGCTGGTAGAAGTTCGCACTAACTCGGCAAAAGCTATCGCAGACAAGAAAGAGCTAGCGCGTAAAGTTGAAGCTATCGAAACTCAGATTCTAGATTGGCAAAATAAAGCGACACTAGCACTGACTAAACAACGCGAAGATCTGGCGAGAGCAGCGCTGATTGAAAAGCAAAAACTTGAAGACATCATCAAGAGCCTTCATACAGAACAAACATTGGTTCATGAAACCATCGAGAAGCTAACCAGTGAGATTGGCAAGCTAGAAACTAAAATTGCAGAAACTCGTGCAAAGCAACAAGCATTGATGATTCGCAATAATACTGCGAGCAATCGTCGTGATGTTCAAAAACATCTGCATTCAAGCAAAACCAACGAAGCAATGGCGAAGTTTGAGCAATTCTCGCGTAAAGTGGATGAATTAGAAGCTGAGGCAGACGTTTACGCAAAAACAGGCAACGCAAAATCTTTAGATCAAGAGTTTGCAGAGCTACAAGCTCAAGACGAAATTGAAAAAGAGCTAGCGAAACTGAAGCAACAAGTTGAAAACCGCGATAAATAATTTAGGAGTTTTCTATGTCAACATTTCTAATTGCAGGCCCACTGATTGTCTTCTTGATCTTCGTGGCTCCGCTATGGTTATTCTTACATTACCGCAGCAAGAAGAAATCCAGTAACGGTCTTTCAGAAACGGATCTTCAGCGTCTGCACAAGCTTTCAGCGCAAGCGGAATCTATGCAAGATCGTGTGAAGACACTAGAAAAAATACTGGATGCGGAGTCGCCTAACTGGAGACGCAACTATGAATAGAGAACTGTATCGAGACACGATTAACGGCAAATTGTCTGGTGTGTGTGCGGGCTTAGCGAACTACTTTGGCCTTGAAGTTTGGCTGGTTCGCATCTTAGTTATCTCTGCAGCACTGCTTGGGGGGAGTTTTCTGGTCTTGTTAGCGTATTTAGCTTTGACATTTATGCTTGAAAAACAACCACCTCAGTATGTCGATCAGATGAAAGCTAAGCAAGAGCACACGTTGAAGCAGAAGCCTTGGGAAAAAGGGCAGACTGCAGAGTCTTTGCTGGGCACTTTAGAGGGGGATTTCCAGAAGTTAGAGACCAGTGTCCGCAACATGGAAGCTTATGTCACCTCCGACACTTTCAAAGTTGATCGCGCATTTAAGAACATCTAGTGTTAAAACCTCAAAAAATTAGATAACGGTTTAGGAAAATTTATCCCAAGCCGTTATTTTTTTTAATAATTTTGTCTAAATAAATCTTACGATAACTGGCAAGTTACATGTGATTAATCTATGTTATAAAAATATTTATAGATATGGATGAACACCAATGTATAGAGCCTCCGTTGTCCTATTGACGGCCTTAGCTGGGTTGTCTGGGTGTGGTAAGGAGCTTCCTCCCGTGCCTGAACCTGAATCTAGACCCGCCAAACTTTTCACTGTCTCCGTCGGTAGCAACGCTTTTGAACGAACTTTTCCTGCCACTACCGAAGCGGGTGACAAAGCGGTATTAGCTTTCCGTGTACCTGGATTACTTCAAACTATCGATGTCACAGCGGGACAAAGCGTGCAAAAAGGTGACCCTTTAGCAATGCTCGACCCTGATGAATATCAATTGTTGGAGAAACAAGCCAGAGCGAATTTCAAGTTGTCTGACGTTCAATATCAACGTGCAATAAAATTGCGTAAAGACCGAGTCGTTTCTGAGCAAGATTTTGACCAAGCAAAAGCGAACCATAACTCTGCAAGAGCAGAGCTCAATCAAGCGAAAGCTAATTTACGCTACACCACTCTTGTTGCTCCATACGATGGCACCATCTCCATTATCCCAGCTGAAAACCATGAATACATAGCGGCGAAGCAAGGAGTCATGAATATTCAAACCAATCAAATCCTCAAAGTCGTATTTTTATTGCCTGATCGCCTAATTACACGTTATTCATCCGGGTTTGAAACTGATTCGACTATGGTATTTGATGCGTTTCCTGACAACGCTTATGAACTGATTTTTCAAGAGGTTGATACCGAAGCGGATCCTAAAACTGGTTCTTATAAAGTTACCATGGTAATGGAGAGACCTACTGACATTGGCATCCTACCTGGTATGTCGGGAACCGTAAATTTGGTTTCTGCCAAAGCAGCTGCGACGAAAATTCCAACCTCAGCAATGATGACCGATGGCGACGATGTTTCAGTTTGGCGCGTAAACAGTGACGGTATTGTTGAGAATGTGGCAATTGTGATTGATGAAAAGCGTCACATTGTCTCTGGGCTTAATGATGGAGACCGCATCGTAACCTCTGGTGTTAATGGTCTTGAACCCGGCGTTAAAGTCCGAGAGTGGATCAAGGAAAGGGGGCTATAACATGAGTGCATTTAAATTAGCGACAGGTTTGTCATGTTTAGTTCTGCTAACCGCTTGCGGAGAAAAGCCACAAATAGAAGTCGACAATACACCCCTAGTCAAAGCGATTGAAATTTCAGTCTTGGATTTCAATGACAAGCTGTACTTTCCAGCAGTGGCGAATGCCGCAGAGAAAGCGCATCTCAGTTTTCGTGTCGCGGGTGAGATCTTTAAGCTTGATGTCAAAGAAGGCCAGCGAGTTAAAGCGGGGGAATTGATTGCCGAGCTCGACCCTACAGACTACCAATTAGATGTTGATAACGCTCAGGCGAGATATACGGTAATCAATAGCCAATATAGACGCTCTAGTCCGTTGGTCAAAAAAGGGCTGTTGGCTAAATCTCAGTTTGATGAAATTGCAGCTCAACGCCAAATAGCGTATGCCGAGTTAGAGCTAGCTAAGTTACGCTTATCCTTTACTAAGCTTCTTGCACCTGTTGATGGGATTATCTCCCGAGTCAGTGTTGATCAATACGAAAATATTCAAGTCGGTCAGCAAGTTGTCAATATTCACAGCGTCGAAGATGTTGAAGTCATTATCCAGTTACCAGACCGCATATATGTAAATCAACCGAATGATGCGGTACTAAAGACTATCGAAGCTCTGGTGAGAGTTCCGAGTGGTAATGAGTATCCAGCGAGCATAAAAGAGTATACGACAGAGCCAGACCCAAGCACTGGTACCTTTACGGTTACCTTGGCATTGCCGATGCCCGAAGATGATTTGATTCTTGATGGTATGGCTGTCGATGTTACCTCTCATGGGCGAGATATTGGTTTAGAACTGAAAGCCGGTGTTTTGGTTCCAATTGAGGCGGTGTTCAATGCGGATGGCGATGAACTGAGCCGAACGAACTCATTTGTTTGGGTTTTGAATGATGACAATACCGTTTCGAAGCAGCAAGTCGTGTTAGGAAAAGCAAACCAGAAAACTTTGCAGATCATGAAAGGATTAGAAATGGGGCAGCATGTCGTTGTTGCAGGCGTATCGCGATTGCGAGATGGGATGACAGTGGAAGTATTGCCTCAGGAGACGAATAATGAGTGAAGTAAATAACAAGCCTCAAAATGACGATCAACAGGGTGATGATCAGATCACAGGTGTTGCTTCTTACTTTATACGTAACAAAGTCATTAGCTGGATGCTATCTCTGATCTTTCTTATTGGTGGTGTTTCTGCATTCTTTGGTTTGGGTCGTCTAGAAGATCCTGCCTTTACCATCAAAGATGCAATGGTAGTGACCTCTTACCCTGGGGCTACCCCTCAGCAAGTGGAAGAGGAAGTGACCTATCCGCTAGAGAAAGCGATTCAACAGCTTACTTATGTGGACGAAGTGAACTCTATCTCAAGCCGTGGCCTGTCTCAGGTAACGGTAACGATGAAGAATAACTACGGCCCGGACGATCTTCCGCAAATTTGGGATGAACTTCGCCGAAAAGTGAATGATCTTAAGGTTGAACTGCCACCCGGCGTCAACGATCCTCAAGTCATCGATGATTTCGGTGACGTTTACGGGATTTTGTTGGCGGTGACGGGGGATGGCTACAGTTATAAAGAGTTACTCGATTATATTGACTACCTAAGGCGAGAATTAGAGCTGGTCGACGGGGTCAGTAAAGTCTCGGTATCCGGCCAGCAGCAAGAGCAAGTGTTCATTGAGATATCGATGAAACGGATAAGCTCATTAGGTCTGTCTCCAAGCACAGTATTTAACCTTTTATCGACTCAAAATATTGTTTCCAGTGCAGGTGCGGTGAGAATTGGTGACGAATACATTCGTATCCACCCTACGGGCGAGTTCCAGAATGTAGAGCAACTGGGTGATTTGATTCTGACAGAAGGTGGCGCTCAAGGGCTTATCTACCTGAAAGATGTGGCAGAGGTAACTCGTGGTTATGTTGAAGTACCTACTAACATCATTGGCTACAATGGCAAGCTTGCGCTCAACCTTGGGGTATCCTTTGCGCAAGGTGTAAACGTTGTGGCGGTGGGTGAAGCCTTTGACCGAAGACTCGCCGAGCTGAAATATCAGCAGCCCATCGGTATCGATATCTCTGAGGTTTATAACCAACCCAAAGAGGTAGATAAGTCAGTAAGTGGATTTGTGGTGAGTTTGGGGCAGGCGGTTGCGATTGTAATCGTGGTTCTGCTGTTCTTCATGGGGCTACGCTCTGGTCTGTTGATCGGTTTGATATTGTTGTTGACCGTTTTCGGTACCTTTATTTTCATGCAGTACTTCAAGATTGACCTTCAACGTATCTCATTAGGCGCGTTGGTTATCGCTCTGGGGATGCTGGTGGATAATGCCATTGTGGTGGTGGAAGGGATATTGATCGGCACGCAGAAGGGGCGAACCCGGATGCAGGCCGCCACCGATATCGTGACCCAAACCAAATGGCCGCTGTTGGGGGCAACGGTGATTGCGGTGACTGCGTTTGCTCCTATCGGTTTATCCGAGGACTCAACAGGTGAGTACTGTGGCACCTTGTTCACAGTGCTACTGATTTCTTTGATGCTGAGTTGGTTTACTGCCATCTCGCTCACGCCGTTCTTTGCTGACATGTTCTTTAAAGGTCAAAAGGTCGACTCAGAGAACGAAGGTAAAGACCCATACAACGGGATGGTTTTTGTGATCTACAAAAACTTCCTTGAGTTCTGTATGAAGCGTGCTTGGTTAACCATGTTTGTTCTGATTATTGGTTTGGGCGCAAGCGTTTACGGCTTTGGTTTTGTAAAACAAGCCTTCTTCCCATCCTCGACAACACCGATGTTCCAAGTTGACGTCTGGATGCCGGAAGGTACTGATATTCGAGCGACCAATACCAAGCTTAAAGTGCTTGAGAGTTGGTTGGCTGATCAGGACGAAGTTGAGCACATCACGACGACTGCGGGTAAAGGCCTGCAACGTTTCATGCTGACTTACGCACCAGAGAAAAGTTATAGCGCGTATGGCGAAATAACGGTCCGTGTGAAGAGCTACGAAGTGCTTGAAGGGCTGATGAAACGCTTTCGTGAGCACGTAAATGGTCAGTTCCCTGAGATCGACTATAAGCTCAAGCAGATTGAATTAGGCCCTGGTGGTGGTGCGAAGATTGAAGCGCGAATTGTTGGTTCTGATCCAACAGTATTACGTTCAATTGCCGCTCAAGTGATGGATATCATGCGATCTGATTCTGGAGCATTTAATATTCGTCATGATTGGCGTGATAGAACTAAGGTGTTAGAGCCTCAGTTCAACGAAAGTCAAGCGCGTCGTTATGGCATCACCAAGTCTGATGTCGATGACTTCCTCGCGATGTCTTTCTCTGGTAAGTCGATTGGTGTGTACCGTGATGGTACGACGCTGATGCCTATTGTGGCTCGTTTACCTGAAGATGAGCGTGTTGATATTCGTAACATTGAAGGTATGAAGATCTGGAGCCCGGCATTAAGTGAGTACATCCCGCTGCAACAAGTAACACTTGGTTATGAGTTAGAGTGGGAAGACCCACTGATCATCCGTAAGAACCGTAAGCGTATGCTGACGGTAATGGCGGACCCTGATCTATTGGGTGAAGAGACAGCATCAACTCTACAGAAACGCTTACAACCACAAATTGAAGCGATTGAGATGCCTCCGGGTTACTCATTGGAATGGGGTGGTGAATATGAGTCGTCAGCAGATGCACAGGCGTCACTGTTCACAACCATGCCTCTTGGTTACTTGTTCATGTTCTTAATTACCGTGTTCTTGTTTAACTCGGTGAAAGAGCCTCTGATTGTTTGGTTAACGGTTCCATTGGCGTTGATAGGGGTGACGACAGGCTTGCTAGCCTTGAATACACCATTCGGCTTTATGGCGCTGTTGGGCTTCCTGAGTCTATCTGGGATGCTTCTGAAGAACGGTATCGTACTGCTTGATCAAATTGAGATTGAGATGAAGTCAGGTAAAGATCCATATGTAGCGGTTGTTGATGCGGCACTGAGTCGTGTTCGTCCGGTATGTATGGCAGCGATCACCACGATTCTAGGTATGATCCCTCTACTACCGGATATCTTCTTCAAACCAATGGCAGTAACCATCATGTTTGGTTTAGGCTTTGCGACTGTACTCACGCTAATCGTAGTACCTGTGCTGTATCGTTTATTCCATAAAATTGAAGTGGCTTAATGTCAACTAACCTTTGAAATAATGCCCCTAAATGGGGCATTATTTTTATATATCGATTGATAGAAGAGAATAAAAAATGGAAGTAAATACATCGGATAGAACTTGCGCATGGGCGCTTAAACACGAGCTTGAAAGGGAGTACCACGATGCAGAGTGGGGCGTGCCTGTTTATGATGACCAAGTTCTGTTTGAGTTCATTACCTTGGAAGGCGCTCAGGCGGGTCTAAGTTGGATTACAATCCTCAAAAAGCGTGAAGGCTATCGTGCCGCATTCGATAATTACGAGTTAAACAAGTTAGCTGAGTTGAATGAAGACAACGTGCCGCACATCATTGAAAACTTCGATGTCGTTAAACACAAGGGCAAGATTGCTTCGGTATACAACAATGCGCGAGCTACGCTTGAATTACAGAAAGAGTTCGGCTCTCTTTCAAATGCTTTATGGCAGTTTGTTGATAATGAGGTGATTGTGAATCAATGGACCGAGATGTCTCAAGTTCCCGCTTCTACCGAGCAATCTAAAGCGATGAGTAAGTTTTTGAAGAAGAGAGGCTTTAAGTTTGTAGGGGAAACAATCTGTTACGCGTTCATGCAAGCGACAGGCATGGTTAATGACCATATCGTAGGTTGTCCGCACAAATAAAGGTGTTATTTATCGTCGAAAAATAATTGCGTTAATATAGGAAAATTCACTGGTCATTTATAAACTATTCAATATCATATGCGACCAAATTCAAACCTAGAAGACGATAGTGAAACAACAAAGCTACCAAATCTGTGATGTTAGTTATGATCCCTTGCTTCGGCAGTTTGTGCGTGACGATGGCCACGTAGAAACTATCGCGCCGATAGAAGGTAAGGTGTTTCTGTTCTTACTTGAAAATGCTGGTGAGTGTGTTGAACGAGGCCTAATATTTGATAGGTGCTGGGGCAATGTGATTGTCTCAGAGCAAGCGCTCACTAACGTGATATCTAAGATTAGAAAAACGCTATCGCGAGTGACTTGTGGCTGTGCAACGATTCGTACGGTCAGTAAAACGGGTTATTCACTTGTAATCGATGAATCGATAAAACCTAGTAAAACTGAAACTGTGCCTTCTCAAATGACTGCGAAGGCATCTAAATTAAACTCTTCACCTGTCGATCAAGAAGTGTTGGCTGCAACTGAATTAGAACCCTCAGATTCAAAGAGTAATGCGCACTTAATTAAAGCGGGCTACTTAGTCGCATTGATTTGTGTCGTCGTAACGGCGTTCAATCTTTTCAAAACCTATTATACGCCACTGCCTTATTTTATTGATAAAGCCGAGTACCGCGGCAGTTACACAGACAATACTAATCACTACTTTTTCCATGTTGCGCACAATGAATCTTATTCGTTGCCTGCGATCACTAAAAAGCTAACGGATGTGATACCTAGCCACTGCAATGTTGATGTTTTTGTCCGTATCTACCCATCAGTAGACCAGCCCGAAGATGATACGCTATACATGTTGATTCAAAGGAAGAGTGGTGAGGCTTTGAACTATAGCGCTTCTATTTTCAATGTAGAGTCGTCTTTTGATTCGTTTACTCAGTACATGGAAAAGAGGAGTAACTTTTGCGACTAATTGGCTTACTCATTCTATTGGCAATTGCTACAGCAAGCTTTTTTCTGGAACAGAACGCATTGGCTGGCACTCGCTGGCACTGTAAAACGCTAAAAACGGATTTTTTATCTCAGGCATTCCAACCGTATCAATCGCTTTATGAGCGAATGAGCATTACTTTTCAGTCTGACCAAACTTTTAGTATGAGAGAGTTTGTGACGATAACTGAGAAAGACGGTAACGAAGCTACAATGGAAAATCTTTATTCTGGTTACTATGGCCTTGATGGGGATAGTTTGTCGATGAGTATTATTGATGTGAGAACTGCAACGCCTTTTCATGATCCTATTATTAACAATGATTACAGTGAGTATAAAGGGGTGACGATTGACTACGCTATTGCAGTGAAGGATCAGTCTTTGTATATGTTCAATGAACATCGAACTGAAATATTCAATTGGGCGTGTTTTAACGTTCGTTAACGGCTTATAAAGCACTTTGTGGCAGTATTGGAATTACAGGCTACTGATACGCTGAATTGAAAAAGGCAGGAATATCCTGCCTTTTTGGTCTGAGTCTGTTAACGATTTTAATTAAATGAGCGCGTTGTAACGCTCTAATCCTGCCTCTAGGTCTGCAATCAGATCATCAACGTCTTCTAAGCCGATATGAACACGAATCAAAGTCCCTTCGAAGTTAGGGTTCGCTACTGTTCTTAGGCTGTTAAAGCTGCTTGGTTCATTCGCTAGAATCAAGCTTTCGAAACCACCCCATGAGTAACCCATACTAAAGTGCGTCATACCATCAAGTAGCGCTGTGGTCGCTTTGGTATTTGAGTTCTTCAGCACGAAAGAGAACAAGCCATTCCCGCCAGTAAAATCTCGTTTAAAGAACTCATGACCAGGACAAGATTCAAGCGCAGGGTGACGAACGTGGTCAACCTCAGGGCGAGTCTCTAACCATTTTGCCACTTTCAAGCTGCTTTCTGCGTGTTGGCGTAGGCGAACATCAAGAGTACGAATACCACGAAGGCCGAGGTAAGCGTCATCTGGCGAAACACATTGCCCCATCAGGTAGCTCTGTTCTCTTAACTGGTCCCAACATTTTTCATTGGCTACCGCAGTCCCTAGCATCACATCAGAGTGACCAACGATGTATTTGGTTGCTGCTTGAATCGAGATATCAACACCGAAATCAAACGGTGAGAAGTTAACACCAGCAGCCCAAGTGTTGTCTAACATAACAATGATGTCATGTTCATGAGCAATACGTGCGAGCGTTGGAATGTCTTGAACTTCCATGGTGACAGAACCCGGAGATTCGGTAAACAGCACCTTAGTGTTTGGCTTAATAAGGTCTTGGATGCCTTCACCAATTGTTGGTTCGTAGTAAGTTGTTTCTACACCCATCTTCTTCATGATGGTGTCACAGAAATCACGAGTCGGTTCGTAGCAGGTGTCGACCATCAGAATATGGTCGCCCGTTTCTACAAAAGAGAGAATGGCGTTAGAGATTGCTGCCGTACCACAAGGGTAGAGTGCACAGCCTGCGCCGCCTTCCACTTCCACCATGGCATCTTGGAAGGCGAAATGAGTATTGGTTCCACGACGTCCGTAAAAAAGTGTTTTGTTAGCGCGGTTAATTGTAGCTTTACGCTTCTCTTCTACTGAGTTGAATACGACAGTTGAAGCGCGCTGTACTGGTGGGTTAACGACACCATTGGTCCACTTCTTATCACGACCTGCAGTGATCAGCTTAGTGGTTTTGTTCTCGGACATGCTGTGAATTCCTTATCAATCGGTTATCTTCTATTTAAAACATGCCAATAGTCTTCAAAGCAAGAGGGGAGCAGGAGTTTTTACGCTTTTCTTTCGCTTTTTAACCTTTTACTTAATCAATGGTGAAAGGTTAAAAACTTACGGGAGGAAGTGATGAGCCGCAATCGACTCATCATATGTATTACAGAAGAGGGTTGAACAAATAGAACAACCTTTCAAAGAAGCGATTTCGCAAGTTTCTCTGTTCCCACTGTTCTAGTACTACTGGGTGAGATGATTCTATATAAGACTGTTGTAGTTCAGAGAGCTGCTGAGTGAAGTGCACGTCATCTACGGCTAGCGTCACTTCGAAGTTGAGCCATAGGCTGCGCATGTCAATATTGACCGTTCCGATCAAACAAAATTCTTCATCGATCACTACCGATTTGGTGTGAAGAAGCCCACCGTAAAACTCGTAAATCTTAACGCCGGCTTCAAGTAACTCGGTATAGAAAGCGCGCGAAGCCCACTTAACCATTAATGAGTCGTTGTTGTGTGGGATGACCAGTTCTACATTGACACCGCGTTGCGCTGTCATTTTGAGTGTTTCTAATAAATCGGCACTCGGTACAAAGTAGGGAGTTGTGATACGAACAGAATGGTTTGCCTGATTAATCGCAATGGTTAGAACTTGCAGGATCAAATACTCCGGCATGCCTGGACCAGATGGCACGACTTGCACAGGGTGATGCGTCATTACCTCTTCAACCGGACATTCAGGTAAATCAGGAAGGATGCGCTCGCCCGTTTCCACTTCCCAATCCCAACCATGAATTGCCGAAAGTACATTAACGGTTGGCCCCGTTACGCGTACCATTACATCAATCCACTGGCCAACACCTGAATTTTGCTTGAAGTGAGCGGGGTCAACCATGTTCATTGAGCCAGTGTAGGCGATGGTTTCATCAATCACGATGATTTTACGGTGTTGTCTTAGATCTAGACGACGTAAGAAAATACGCCAAGGGCTTACTTCCAATGCTTGTACAACTTGCACACCGGCGTCTTTCATCATTAAGCGCCAGTGACTTTTAAAAAAGCGCGGGCTACCTGCAGAATCAAGCAAAACTTTAACATCCACACCACGTTTCGCAGCTCGAATGAGAGCGGAAGCAACCGAATCAGTTAATCCTCCAGGGTGCCAAATATAGAAAACCATCTTAATACTGGTTTGGGCATTTTCTATATCTTCGATAATTGCGTGTAAGATCTCATTGGGAGAAGCTTGCAGTGAAAGTGTGTTTCCGCTGAGTGCAGGAATGCCCATCCGATTGTTACAAAGTTCATCAATCTTGTGGATAGGGGAGCCGACCTTTCCTGGAAGGTGGAGCTGACAATCATCTAGTTTTCGGAACCAATCACCAAATGGAGTAAACATGCGATGTGCGCGTTCAGCCCTTTTCCTACCTAGGTTTAGCTCTCCGAAAAGGAAGTAACAAGCGACACCTACAATTGGGATAATGTAGATAACCATCAACCACGCGAGAGAAACGCTGACAGAGCGTCGTTTTAGTACGACACGGAAAGTCACACCGGCTACAAGTACCCAGTATAAAGCGACAGAAGCTAAAGTTAAAAAATGGTAGAGCTTTTCCACATTGAATACTCGAAAAAAGAGACACTTAGATAGTAATGCTATTTTACGGATATGGGAATTTAAGGAATCAACTATTTACAAATTAGAGCTAAAGCTGTAAACAGGTTATAGTTGTTAAGTTTTGGTTAACTTAAGACGAAAACGATTGTTTTGTATGAAAAGGCGGCATTTAACCATAAAAATTTACATTGGTAACGAAATATATACGGTTCGGGCTTCCAATTTTATTCTTAAACTGGTTTACTTGCTATATACGAGCGTCAATCAAATCTTTTAGGTGTGTAAATTTTTTTATACGCCTTATCTTTTAAAGACGCCACTCAAAGCAAAACACAACATCACATAACACAAAAGTTTGGAGTACACGTGGCTACTAGTAATACAACCACAACACCCCGCGATACCTGGGGTTCGAAGTTAGGATTCGTAATGGCTGCAGCAGGTTCTGCTGTTGGTCTAGGTAACATCTGGAAATTCCCATACACAGCAGGCGAAAGTGGCGGCGGTGCATTCGTTGCAATTTACCTGTTTTTTGTAATCTTCATCGGTTTCAGTGTGATGCTGACTGAATTTGCGATTGGCCGTCATACGCAGAGATCAGCAGTAGGTGCATTTAAATCAACTGACCGTCGCTGGACGTTCGCTGGTGTTATCGGTGTAGTAAGTGGTCTGCTAATCATGGGTTTCTACCCTGTAGTAGGTGGCTGGTCTATCGCATACATCGGTAAAATTGCTGGTGGTCTACTAGACGCACCTGAAGCAATCGGTGACAGCTTTGGTGGCTTTATCTCAAACCCAGTTCAGCCACTTATGTGGATGGGCTTATACCTACTGCTTAACGTTGTCATCGTTATGAAGGGTATTTCTGGCGGTATTGAGAAAGCGGGTAAGATCTTAATGCCACTTCTTTTCATTATCCTTATCGTGGTATCAATCAAAGGCATCATGCTTCCGGGCGCGATGGCTGGTCTTGAATTCCTATTCAGCCCTGACTTCTCTAAAGTAGACAGCGGTGTAATCCTAGCTGCACTAGGTCAAGCATTCTTCTCACTATCTCTTGGTATGGGTTGTATGTTGACTTACGGTTCTTACCTGAAGAAGAAAGAGAACCTAGTTCAAACTACCGCTATGGTTACGGCAATGGATACAGGTGTTGCTATCCTAGCTGGTGTTGCAATGTTCCCAGCAATGTTCGCATTCGGTATGGAGCCTGCAGCGGGTCCTGGTCTGGTATTCGTTGTTGTTCCTCAGCTATTCGCTGAAATGGGCGGCGTAGTGGGTCTTCTATTTGCTCTTATGTTCTTCGTTGGTCTGAGTGTTGCGGCACTGACATCTTCAGTATCTCTACTTGAAGTTGTGGTTTCGTACCTAATCGATGAGAAAGGCATGAAGCGTGTAACAGCTGTACTGTCTGCGAGTGTCGTAATGGCGATTCTATGTATCTTCGCTTCTCTATCACTTGGTGGCTTCGGTCCAACATTGTTCGGTACTGGTGCGTTCGATATCTTCGACTTACTAACTGATAAGATCTTCCTAGCAGTTGGCGGTATGTTGGTATGTATCTTCGCTGGTTGGAGACTAAACCGTGCTGACCTAGAGAAAGAGATCACTAACGACGGTGAAGTATCTTTCCCACTATTCGGTCTATGGTACACACTAGTTAAGTACATCATCCCAGTAGCTATCGCTATCGTTGCGTTCATGGGTATCTCTTCTGGCTTCGACAGCGGTAAAGGTGCAATCATGCTACTAGGTATTGGTATCATTGCTGGCTCTGCGCTTATCTCTAAGAAGCTATAGTTTTTAGAAACCAAAGTTCTTAGAAGCTAGAATCGCAAGTTAAAGTAAGTTAAGAAACGGGAGCCCATGGCTCCCGTTTTTTTATGTGAGTATCTTAATTCTCTTCGAAAAATAAAAAACATTCATTCACTAAAGTTATCCGTGTGCTAGCCGATATAATAAATGTTAAGGGCTGTTTTGGCCGATAATTTTATTTAGGTAGGTGTTGTGTGAAATTGTCAGTGAGAAAGAAACTGTATGCCGGTTTTGGCTCTATATTGGCGGTGCTTGTCACGTTAGTCGGTATTGTATGGATAGAAGTTATTGGGGCCCATAAAAGCGCTGATGAGATTAGAATGGATGATGTACCGGGTACCGTTACCTACCTTGTATTGATAGATGAAGCGGGCGATGTTTATCGGGACGCTTTGGGCGCGATTATTCAGGTTGATAACGCGTTGAACGATTATCGAACCAATAAGAACGAGTTTGCTCAAGCTATTGAGCAGGCGAGGCGTTTGGAGAGCAGAGGATCGGAAGATCATCGACGTATTCAGCGAATTGAAGACTTGATGGGGCGTTTCACTCAAGAGTTTGAAGCGAAGCTTGTGCCTAAGATCAATGATGAATCCGAGCTACTAGCAAACATCCAGCAGCTTCGATCTTTGTATGAGAGCAACCTAATCCCAGTTGAAAACTTACTGGATCAAGCATCAGCAAGTGAGCGTGCTGATACAGAGCAATCACTGCTTGTATTAACCGAGTCGTTTACCACGATTGAACGCACCATTATGGTGTTGTCTGCCATTGCGATTGTATTTGGTAGTGTGATTGCGTATGTATTGTCTAGCTCTATCACTAACCGTTTAACTCGCGTTGAACAAGTAGCGCGACGTGTGGCAAATGGTGACCTAACGGCTGGGGATATTGTTGATGATTCAGGCGATGAATTGGCGGATCTTGCTAAGTCGATCAACCAGATGCAGAAATCTTTGGTCGACCTCTTGGGTTCAATTTCTTCTGTGACCAACCAGGTCCAATCTGTGACAGGTGAACTATCTTCTATCAGCCAAGACATCGTGACGGGTGCTTCTGCTCAAGCTGACAAAGCAAACCTGATAGCAACGGCTGCAGAAGAGCTAAGCTTGACCATTTCGGAAGTGGCACAGCAGGGCACCTCTACTTATGAAGAAGCTCGACGTTCTGAGTCTTCAGCAGAAGATGGTCGTAACGTGATTGTAGAGATGGTAGCAAGCATTCAACAAGTTTCTGCTCAAATGAGTGACATGTCGGTACAGATGAACACGCTGGGTTCGCATGGTGAACAAATTGGCAGTGTGATTAAAGTGATCGAAGACATTGCAGAGCAGACGAATTTATTGGCTTTGAACGCGGCGATTGAAGCGGCGCGAGCTGGTGAGTTTGGCCGAGGTTTTGCCGTGGTAGCTGACGAAGTAAGAGCGTTGGCTGAAAGAACCACTAAAGCAACGCAAGAAGTGTCTGGCATCATCCAATCGATTCAGTCTGGTACTCAAGAAGCCGTAACTTACACTCAAGACAACTGTCGTTTAGTTGAAATTGGTGTAGAGCAAAGCACAGGGGCGGTATCGGCTCTAGAAGCAATTGTTAGCGGTGCGGGCAATGTACAAAGCATGGTTAACTCAATTGCGACTGCGGCAGAAGAACAGACAGCGGTGACCAAAGAGATTGCTGCAGATATTACCGCGATCAGTGATATCTCAGAGCAATCCTTGCAACTGGCGACTCGCAGTTCTGAAAACACTTCAGGTTTGAATGCTAAGGTTGCTGAACTAGAATCATTAGTCGGTAAGTTCAAACTTGCTTAGTGCTTAGTGCTTAGTGCTTAGTTCGTATTCGATAGAGGCTAAAAGCCTATTACCGAAAGCGAACAAATAAAAATAAGCCCAATGATTCAATGTTTATTGAGTGAGTTGGGCTTTTTCGTAGCTGGAATCTGGGTTCAGACACGGTATACTCCACGCTCTACAATGGAGCTAGCTTTTACATGTTCGACATTCTTCTGAACCATTCAGATTTTTTACTCATTAATAAGCACCCTGGAGTCAGCGTCCACAAAGACGATGGTGACACCATGCTGCTACAAGAAGTCGCTAATGCGCTTAATGAGCCGAAGTTATATCTCGTTCACCGCCTCGATAAAATGACCTCAGGTATTCTACTGTTAGCAAAGAGTGCCTCGGCAGCGAGTGAGCTTTCACATCTGTTCGCAAAGCGTGAAGTCGAGAAGTACTACCTTGCGATTGGTTCGAAGAAGCCAAAGAAAAAGCAGGGGTTGATCTCAGGTGATATGGAGCGTTCACGACGTTCAAGCTGGAAACTACTGACAAGTACAGAAAACCCAGCGATTACCCAGTTTTTGTCTGCAACCGCTGAACCCGGTGAGCGTCTACTTTTGTGTAAACCCTATACGGGGCGCACACACCAGATCCGTGTTGCGATGAAGTCGATCGGCTCAGCCATTGTTGGTGACCCTATTTATAATCCATCGAGTGAGGCTGACAGAGGATATCTGCATGCATTCGCGATTCGATTTACCTATCAATCACAAGCCTACGAATATGTCTGTGACCCAAGGAACCTAGATTCCTTAGGTGAGAAGTGGCATCAAGAGACTGTGTCTGCTGGTTTAGACAGTTGGCTTGAACCTTGGTCATTAACTTGGCCGAAGCTAAATACTAAGTGAGTGAAATAATGGAAGCATCAGCTTTACCTCTGTTTTTTAGTCATATTGAACAGCAACTTAATGAAGTGCCGAATGAACTACGCCGTATTTTTCACGGTCGCGGTAAGTTTTGGCCAGGTCTAGATCAACTGACATGTGATTGGGTTGATGGGCAGTTATTGGTTAACATATTCAAAGAGGTGGATGACGAATTCTTATCATCTCTTAAAGCTGGATTGGTTGATCTGACTAATAAAGACATCTGGCAAGCAAAGCAGGGCACAAGTATTGTTCTGCAACACCGTTATGCCGATGGCGCGCCTTCAGAGGTTTTATGGGGCGAACTCAATGACTCACCCGTTGTGGTTGAGCACGGTCTTAAATATCAACTCGACATTGGCCGTAATCAGAACTTCGGTTTGTTCCTAGACATGCGTAATGGTCGTCAGTGGGTGCAAGATAATGCCAAGGATAAGAATGTTCTTAACCTGTTCGCATATACTTGTGGCTTCTCTGTCGCGGCTATCGCTGGTGGTGCTCGTCAATGCATGAACGTGGATATGTCTCGCGGCTCGTTGAATAAAGGTCGTGATAACCACCGTCTTAATGAGCACGACATGCGCTCGGTTAACTTCCTTGGCTACGATATCTTTAAGTCGTGGGGGAAAATCAAGAAGGGCGGCCCTTACGAGTTGGTTATCATCGATCCACCTTCGTTCCAAAAAGGCAGCTTTGCTCTAACTAAAGATTATAAAAAAATCTTACGTCGTTTGCCTGAGCTTCTAACAGAAGGTGGTGAAGTGATTGCCTGTGTGAATTCACCTGCTGTATCACCAAACTTCCTGATTGAGACGATGGTAGAAGAAGCACCAAGCGTTGAGTTTATTGAACGTTTAGACAACCCGCCTGAGTTTGTTGATGTCGATCTTGATTCGAGCCTCAAAGTTCTGAGGTTTAAGATAGGCGCTTCTGCTGACGCTTAATTGATTCTATACATCAGTTAGAAAAAACGCCGCTCATATTGAGCGGCGTTTTTGTATCTTGTTTTTGTCGTTAGAGCACTAGATCTCTTGCTGAGTCTTAAGAGTTTGGAACCCAAAATAGATACGCATAAATGTAGTCAGCCAGCAAGCTGCACCAAAGGTATAGGCGATAACAGCAAAGTGTTGTGGCCAAGTACAAAAGGCAATGAAACAGGCGATGGTCTCTGTGCCTTCAGTTAATCCAGACATGTAGTAGAGCGACTTATGCTTATAAACGGGGTTCTCGATACCTCGCTTGCCCGCCATTACCGCAAACGCCAAAAAGCTACTGCCTGTACCGATAAAAGAGAAGATCAAAAATGCACCGGCAATGGCGTTGTGCTCTGGATTGGCAATCACAAAGCCAAAAGGAATCAGCGAATAGAAAAGGAAATCCAAGCTGATGTCGAGGAAACCACCCGCATCACTGATGCCTTGGATTCGAGCCAAAGCGCCATCAAGTCCGTCGCAAACCCTGTTAAATACAATAAACCCCAATGCCAATTCGTATTGCTGAAATGCTAATGCTGGAAATGCTAAACACCCAACCAGAAATCCGAATAACGTGGTTTGATTGGCCGTGATACCCAATTGGTTCAGTAACTTAGCCGACTGATTCAATGGCCATTTAATGACATTAATGGAGTACTTATCCAGCATGATGACTTCTCCATGGCCAAGACAGTACTTCTGCCCCTTGAGGCACATCGGCTTCGTCGTGCGTGACCATTAACGTCGGGATATTTGCTTTGGTCAATTGTTCAAACACCCAATCGCGAAATTGTGATCTTAATTCTTGGTCTAACTTACTGAACGGTTCGTCGAGTAGGGCGAGTTTCGGCTTGGCTAGTAACATACGAGTTAAGCTTATTCTTGCGCGTTGACCACCAGATATTTGATCAGGAAAAGACTCTGCCAAGTGAGTCAGCTCTATGTCTTTTAGTGCAGCCATGGCTTGCTGTTGACGAGCGGAACCCTTAACCGAATTAGGTAATGAAAAGGCTAAGTTCTCCCATACTTTTAGGTGCGGAAACAACAAGTCATCTTGAAACAAAATACCGACTTCACGCTGATGTGAAGGCAGGTCATCTAGCTGAATATCGTTCAACACAACGCTGCCAGAATACGAAAACTCTTCACTTAAGTGACCAGCAATCGCATCCAGTAAGGTCGACTTTCCGCAGCCACTCGGCCCCATTAAAGCCAGTATTTGGCCAGATTCTAATGTTACGTTTAGCGCTGAGAACAGCGAATCCCCATCGGTTTTACGGATGGCGAGGTCGTTGAGGTACAGACTCATTACTTAGGAAACCTTTAAAAGTAAGACGGCGATATCTAAGTTGAAGTCGGCTGACCAATATCGCTAAAGAGAAAAAGAACAGAGGCAATAAGGCCTGCCAAATGGCATAGATTGCTGTCACCCTGCGGTCGAAACCACTGGTTAGGGCAACCGCTTCTGTGGTGATGGTGCTAATACGGCCCGCACCTAGCATCAATGTTGGAAGGTACTGGGCCAAACTCACACTGATCCCGACCGCCCAAGCAAAGGCAATAGCAGGAAGCAAGATTGGCAGTTTGATTGAATACCAACTCTGAAATGGCGATTTACCCAGGCTAAGCGAGGCTTTAATCAACCCATCGTTAAAGCTTTTCCATGGGCCGTCCAAAGAGAGATACACAAACGGGAAAGCAAAGAAAACATGCGCCCAAATCACCCAGAACTCATAGGCACTACTGCCAACGTAGAGGGTCGTGACTTGCATACCAAACAACACCGAGAGTTGAGGTATCAACATCGGAATGGCGATAATGAAGCCCGGAACTTGCCACTTGTATTTGATTCTGTATTCGTGAGCAACCAGCGCAAGCAACAAAGCGACTGAAGCGGCAATCAAACCAATCCATAAGCTTTGTCCGACGGTACTCATGATGCCATCCCACTCAAACTCCCAGAAACGCATGCTATATCGGCTAGGGAGTAGGTCTGGGAAACGCCAACGTTGGGCAACACTCCAAATCACCATCAATGGAATGATAAGCAGTGATAACGCAGCAAGTACAGTAAACACGGTTTTCCCAGGAAGGTTCGCGCCTGTTCTGCCTGAATATTGCCAAATTCGAAAGTATTTAAGGATCGCCCATTCAACGAAACGTGCTAAGGCGATGATTAACGACGCTAAACCAAATAGAACAATAGCTCCGGCTGCTGCTCGCGGCAGTAGGTTAAGATCTGGATCGTTAAACCATTGCCATACTAATACCGCAAAGGTTGGCGGGTTTGTCGGGCCAATGATCAAAGCAATATCGACAACCGAGACACTGTAAGCGAGTACCGCCAGCATTGGGAAGCGAAGCTTAGTAAACCATTGTGGGAAAATACATTTCCACCAAATCTGAGCACGGCTATAACCCAGAGATGCACTGACCTTAGTGATACGTTCTACATCAATTTGCTGCAGTGTCGAAATGCTCATCAGCAACAAGAAAGGTACTTCTTTGAGTGCGAGCATAATGATCAAGCCGAACGCGTATGGGTCTTTCACCAATAACGCCAATTCTGAGCTCGTAGCCGATTCGCCAAGCAAGTGATGCACGGCTCTGGCTCCAAGCCCTGTCGGGCTGAATAGGAAAGCAAAGCCGATAGCGAAAGCCACATGCGGAATAGCAAGCATTGGCGATAGCGTTAATTCTATCTTTCTCCAAAACTTGTTTCCCCAAGAGGCTTGAAGAATACAAAAGGTTAGGAAGCAGGCTATATAGCTGCTTGCAATCGCTGAACCTAGGCTCAAGCCAATAGAGTGCCAAGCTCCTTCCCATTGAAAGACTTGGCTAAAACCGTTGAGTGTTGGTTCCTCTAAACCTAGGGGCGGGATGAAACTCAGTGACGAAGCCACGACTCCCGCCACCCCAGGAATGGTTGGGATAATGCACACAGCTATAACAACAAAATATAGAGCGCGTAGCATAAAGATTAGTTACCGTATCGCTTCAGCCACTCTTTCTCGAGCGCGTTTTGCCAGCTAGGGTGTGGTTCATCAATCGATTTAAATTGTTGGGTGTTTTTAGCGCTGCCAGTGAGGTACTTGCTGCTCAGTACCGAAGGGTCGCCCCAAACATTGAGGTCACCTTTACGAGATTGCGCTTCTGGGCTCAGCAAGAAGTTAATGGTCACTTGAGCTCCTGCGGTTGCATTGGCATTCCAAGGAATAGCAAGGAAGTGAATGTTAGATAAAGCGCCGCTTTCTAGAGCATAGGCCTTAGTGGTTTCGGCTAGGCGACCACTTGCTTGTGCTGAATAAACAGAGTTTGGATTGAACGTAATCGCGAGATCGAGCTGTCCATCATCCAAAAGTTGGATACTTTCTGATGTGCCTGCTGGGAATTGTTTGCCACCGCGCCACGCTACTTTATGGAATTTATCTAAGTAAGCCCATAGTGGTGCTGTAACTTCTTGGAAGTTGTCTTCTGAAACAGGCTTAGCGAGTTCTGGGCTGTTGTTGGTTAGTTCAATCAGTAGAGACTTAATGAAGCTCGTACCATGAAATTCTGGTGGGCGAGGGTAGCTTAATCGGTTCGGGAAAGCTTGAGCGTAGCTCAACATCTCTGAGAATGATTGTGGCGGGTTGTGTAGTGTCTCTTGGTCATGAATAAACACCAATTGTCCAACGCCCCAAGGTGCTTCAAGGCCTTCTGTTGGTTCAGAGAAGTCGACATCAATCGGCAGAGACTTATCGACATATTGCCAGTTTGGAAGCGACTCCGTGAACGGGCCAAACAACAAAGCGTTATCTTTCATCGAACGGAAGTTTTCGCCATTGATCCAAACGATATCAACACTGCCTTCGCTGTTCTTGCCTGCCGCTTTTTCAGCAAGCAGTCGAGTGGTGGTTTCCGCAATATCGGTTACTTTCACATGCTTCAACGTGACACCGTAGTTACTTTGTAACTTCTTGCCTGCCCATTGTAGGTAACGGTTGATCTCTTGGCTTCCGCCCCAAGCGTGAAAGTAGACAGTTTCTCCCGCTGCCTGCTGTTCTATTTGGTTCCAACTCTCGGTGGATGTTGCTTCATCAGCATAAATGGTTGCGCTGTATGCAACGGTTGCCATGATTCCTAACGTACTTACTATCTTGTTCATAAACTTTTCCATTTGGTAGTGAACGGGCAAGAGCATTGTGTTTTCGAACTCCCTTGGGCGTGTTGACCTTTCGTGGCTAACGAAAGATCAACACGGCATAATAGTTATTCTATCTGTTTCTCAAATAAATTCTAATTCAACAGTAAATTCAATCAATTACTAGGGGCCTTTGCCATCCTAGCAACAGACCGTTAAAGCGGTGAATTAATTGCACCTAAATGAGGTTTTTTTGATATTTATTGGAGGTTGGTACGAAAAGAAGGTGAGAAGTAGAGTTTTTAATGATTAGGTTTTGAGCAAGCAATAAAAAAGGAGCCGTGAAGGCTCCTTAAATCAATATCTGGTGTCGATGATGGGTTAGTTTACCCAGTCACGAATTGTGTACGTTAGTGTGTGTACATCGTTTTTCAGTACTAGCGTATCGTTTGTTAGCGTTACGTCGCTCCACTCGCTTAGAGTAGCTGAAACCGATTGTTCGATTTCCATCGCTGAGCCCTGACACATTTTCATTGTCATGCCCATTTGTTTGATACGGAATTGACCGTCTTTCAGCTCACCTTGACCGAAGAAGTTGTTACAACCAGCCATGCCGTTTGCAGTCATCTTTTCGCCGATCTCTAGACGAGGAGCTGCTTGGTCTTCGCTTTTCACAATGTCCTTGCCATCAATTTGCGCAAGTTCCCAATTATGGTGCTGTAGATCGGTTGGTGTTACTTGCATCGCGTTGTCACCTGTTGTTGTGCATGCTGCTAGCATCATAGGTAAAGCGGCTACTGCTAGTAATTTTTTTGAACTAAACTTCATATTATAAGGCTCCAAAGGAAAGAACGAAGTTACCGAATAAGTGTAACTTGATGGGTTCAAAGTATAGTTTACAAAACACTATATGTGTCAGTATAAGGTCATAGTTTAGTATGGATTTCATGAGCTAGGCGACAAATTAATCGCTTATTTTTGAGATAGTAAGCGTAATTTTAAATGTGTAAGGAGGCACGGTGGAGCAGTTAGAGTTTTTCCAAGTTCCAAGCCCTTGCGTTGGGGTTTGTTCAAGCGATGACAAAGGCTATTGCAATGGTTGTATGCGCAAAAGAGAAGAGCGCTTCAATTGGATGTCGATGACACCGTCAGAACAATTGCACGTCATAAAGCTGTGTCGTCAGCGCTATAGAAGAAAAATAATGAAACAAAAAAACTTGGTTGGTAAGCAGGTCGACGAAGAGGGAAATACCAGTCCCCAAAGAGATCTTTTTGGCTAAAGAGGAAGTGTTTAGATTTTATTTAACTCCGAAGTAACTATTACTTTACATAATGGTTGGGGTGTAATATTAAGGTAGGTACCTTTGTACCTGAAGGAGTGTTATCGGTATGAATAAAAAGAACGTAAAACTCAAAAAAGAGCCAGTCAAAGCACTAGACCGAAAACCGATCGGGGCAAAAGATGACCCTGAAGAGACTCCGCGTGATTGGCATTCGATGTCAGAAGAAGAACGAATGGAAATCCTTTCTCACCTCTCAGACATGCCTTTCCAATAACACCACTGGTTTTCTTCAGAGTCTTTCTTAAGGCTCAGTTTTTAGAAACAAAAATGTGATTAAACAAACATGTGATTCGCTTTCGTTACACCACGATGGTACGTGCAAAATGTATCATCGGCCTCGGTGGTTTTACTGTGAATCTTAATGTTGGTGATCACTTCTACAGCCCCTGCATCGTAGCAAGCTTGTTCTGCTTTTTTAACGATATCGAGTAATTGGTTGAGTTCACCTTTCATCGTGGTTTCCATCGCACCGACTTGGAAAGGCACATCGGCAGCTTTCACAACTTCAATGGCTTTATCAACCACTTCGAAGTTGTTGCCTTCTTTAACGCGAGGTATCACTTGGAAGGCAACCATCACTTCTTTTTCTCTTTTTAACTCAGACACTTTCTGCTTACTCTAGGATAGGGAATTGTTGCAGATGATAGGTTAATGCGGAGACGAATTCTACAGCGGTTATGCTGGTTGGATTACTCTCGTTGTCCTACTTGTTACCCCAGTGGTCACTTACCCAACCACCTATGTGCTCATCAAAATGACTGCCACTGAACCTCTGGTTGCGTTCAACCGAAGTATCACAATCATCCTTATTATCTATTAGGGTTTGTATGTAGTTGGCCATCGGGTCATTGGAACGTTGACGATCTCGGCGGGTTGCCACTTCCTTAATCAGTTGTAATCGATATGTAGAGCTAGCACGTTTCATTTCAATGACCTCCTGTTGTAGACACTAATAGAAAAATCTAGTTGCCAGACATAGGGGCGTCAACGTGATTTAAGAGTATTTTTTTTGAGCAACCAAGAATCAATACGTTGGCATCATAATTCACAAAAGTGTCATTTAAGTTGGCGTGTTGAGAGCAGTTTTTGGGTGTGATTTTATGTTTGATTGCATATAAAAAAAGCCCAGTAAAAACTGAGCTAATGATTCTATTTCTGGTTGCTTAGAGCTATTTCTGGTTACTTTGAGCTATTTGGTTTGCTTTTAAATTGCTTAATGCTTTTCTTTTTAGCTGTTCTTCGATTGGCCATTTTATCTTTAGGTGGACGCTTGCGAGCGGTCGCTTCAGATGCAGGCTTGTCGGTAACAGGGAAACCTTCTAATGGTTGCAGCACTAACGGCTTATTGGTCAGGGTGCGAATTGCATTTAGATAATCAGTTTCGCTGTGGCTAACCAGAGAGATCGCGCAGCCAGTACTTCCTGCTCTTGCGGTGCGACCAACGCGGTGTACGTAAGTTGCTGAGTGAGAGGGCAATTCGAAGTTAATCACGACAGGTAACTGATCAATATGAATGCCTCGAGCCATGACGTCTGTCGCGATAAGCACACGAGTCTCGCCATTTTTGAAACTTTCTAATGCTTGCTCTCGTTCTTCTTGGCTCTTATTTCCATGTAACGCACTCACACTGATTTTGGCTTTATTCAATCGTTTGGTTAATGCATCAGCATTGTCTTTTGCGCCAATAAATACCAATACTTGCGTCCATGTGTGTTGATTGAGTAGTGCGATGAGCGCTTGAGCTTTACTGCCTTTGTTTACTAAATACAGGGTTTCTTCAATAGTCGCGACCACGCTGTTTTCTTGGTGTGTCGTGACTTTAACTGGATTTGAAAGAAGCTCTTCAGCCTGACCTACTAGTTCGGGCGGAAGTGTCGCAGAGAACAGCAGTGACTGACGTTTGCTCGGTAGTGCTGCAGTAATCGCTTGAATATCAGGCCAAAAGCCCATGTCGATCAGGCGATCGGCTTCATCAAGAACCAATGATGAACATTGAGCTACATCCAGTTCACCACTTTTGATTAAAGCAAGTAAGCGGCCCGGTGTGGCGATGGCTAATTGTGGTTTAGTCGATAATTGTTGCTGTTGATCATCAGTATTCACGCCGCCCGTTAGTGTTACCAGTTTGATATTGAGCGTTGTCGCGATCGGTTCTAAAGATTTGGTCACTTGAGATGCAAGTTCACGGGTTGGAACAATGATCAGTGCTTGCAGTTCATTTACATCTTGGTTGATGTTATTCAGTAAAGGTAAGCCGAACGCCAATGTTTTACCGCTGCCCGTTTGAGCCAATGCAAGTACGTCTTTCCCCGCAATAATGGTAGGAATTACCGCTTGCTGTATCTCTGTCGGCTTATTGAATTGAGATGGGAGCGCGGAGACGGTTTTTGCGTTAAGGGTTAGGCTAGCAAATGACATAAATGAACCAAGTATCAAAAGGGAGGTGGAGTCTAACAGGGCTACAAATGTTAGAGAATCAGTTTTGTATGTTAGACGATAAACACATTCATTATACGCGCGAATTATGTATGTTAGCCATACGCGATAATTAAGCGTTTATCATATTGTAATGGCACTGAATGGACGTACAATGTCCGCCCTAAAAATGTTCATGAAATGAGATCGACATGAGTTTGGACAGTATCCGGCTGTTTATTGTTATCGTGTTTTTTATTGCCATTATTCCGGGCCCTAATGCGCTGTTGGTATTAAGCACAGCATTAACTCAAAGGAAGCTGTTCGCATTTGTGAACGTGTTGGGCGTGTCATGTGGTTTCTTTTTTCACGCATTTATCTCGGCCAACGGCATAAGCCTGTTATTGTCGAACACTCCCATGGCCTTTGAAGGGCTTAAGTGGGCTGGGGTTTTGTACCTTGTCTGGCTTGGGTATAACCATTTTCGTGCGGCGCTGCGCGCTCAAGAGGGCGTACTTTCAGTGGTAGGCGCATCGGGAAGTAAGCTTTATAACCAATTTTTCAAAGGGCTCCTTACTAATCTACTGAATCCTAAAATCGTCCTATTTTATCTTTCTATATTCCCTCAATTTGTGTCAAAAGATACGATTGTGTCAGACAGCCTAATGCTTGGTGGGATTCAAGCGATAGTGGTGTCGATGTGGTTTTTGGTTGTGATCTTAATGGCGGATACGTTTAAGCGCTTGTTGGTTCAAAAGCGTACCTCGCAAATGATGAACATCGTGTGTGGGGTTCTATTTGTGGGCTTCAGCATTCAGTTGGCGTTGTTTCAGCTTTAGGTTTAGAGCTTGATAGAAGCGTTAACCGATACGACTCATATCTCACTTTTCACTGAATCTTAGGGAATCCTTGTCTCTCTGCATAAATGCCTAAAGCATTAGGTTATAAAGTCGATATAATTATCAGCTATCAATTTGGTGAATGTGTTTGTTTGAGACCAATTGAAGCCAAAGTCTATTGCTTGACCGAATAACAGAGACAGGGAGTCACTAATGCGTGAAGATTCATTCACCCAGAAACGCAAATATTACCGCTTAAAGTACCCTCAAAAGGCACGTCCGGTGATGCGAATTAAGGATGATCTTTTTCATGTCAGTGAAGTTTCTGAAAAGGGCGTACGCCTGATGATGCGTAATATTATTCCGGTTTACCGCGGCTTTTCAATGGCAGGCACTTTAAGGTTACATGACAACAACAGTGTTGATATTAGCGGTGCTGTATTGCGACAAGAAGGTGACGAAGTGATCGTTCAGTTATCACAAGGCCCGAGCTTTAAAGATATGGTGTCTGAACAACGCCACATCAGACAGCGATACCCAGTATTTTTTGCTAGCCTCAGAGTGGCATAGAAAGCTTTTAAAGTTAGATTCACTCATTCAAACCGATATTAAAAAGCCCAGCACTTTTTCAAGTGCTGGGCTTTACTATATATGTAAGCAAACTAACGATACGGACAAACTAAGGAGTTTAGTCTGCCTATAGTTCGTTTTATAGCTCGTCTACTGTCGCCCAAACTGCGGCTAACATGTCGTGACCAAATGCAACGCTGCGTTCTGGAGACCAACCGTAAAGTTCGTCTGCGTGGCTGATGTGATCTTTAAATGGCATCTCGACTGTGTAAGCTAAACACTTGAACTGCTCACCAATCCAGTTTGTGCCAACCGTCATATTCGCTTTGCCCGGTTCGTCTTTATCGTAACCAAACTCATCTTGGAACTCTGGCGTGATAGTCAGCAGTGCTTGCTTGAAGTGATTTTCTAGTTTAGCAATGCGCTCGTTGTATGAAGGCGTGCCTTCGCTACCTGCTACAAAGTTATATGGGATCGCTTCGTCGCCGTGAATATCTAGACACAGATCAACGCCCGTTTCTAGCATGCGCTCACGAACAAGGAATACTTCTGGGCTACGTTCCATAGAAGGCGATTGCCATTCACGGTTCAGGTTAACGCCAATCGCATTAGTACGAAGGTGACCGCGGATGCTGCCATCTGGGTTCATGTTAGGAACCACGCGGAAAACAACGCTGTCTAGCAGAGAACGACCTACTGTATCTGTTTCATCAAGCAGACGTTGAAGTAGACCTTCGATCAACCATTCAGCCATAGTCTCGCCAGGGTGTTGGCGACCTATAACCCAAATGTTTTTCTTCTCTTCACTTGGCTCACCAATGGTTAGCAAAGTGATGTCATTGTTGTCTAGCGTGTGGCCCAGAGTTTCAAGCTTACAAGCCGGGTGCGTTTGAGCACTGTGCAGAAGATCTTGGTGACGATCGTATGAGTAAGGCGCGAAGTACGCGAAGTACATTGAATCGTGCTCTGGAATGATGTCGAAGCTTAGTGTGTCGCCATCGAATTGAGATGGGATACGGAACCACTCTTCACGGTCGTACGATGCAACCACATCATAATCTTTCCAGCCTTCAGGATACGCCGATGTTGCCAGTTGACCGATTTCGAAGTGGTGTGCTTGTTGAGCATCGCTTTCTAAGCGGAAGTGAAACCACTGAGAGATTTCAGTCTGGTTGTCTGCTGGGATAGTCAGTTGAATGTTTTGTGGTGAATCTGCTGAAACGACGTGGATGTTGCCGCTTTCGAAATTGCTGAAAATTTTCATTGTAGTTTTTATCTCGTAGTTGAGTTGCCGTAAGATTAGCACACTTTTTTTCGAGCAAACCACTAACTAAATCGTAATGAGATGTTATTTCAACTATCCACTTTTTAGTTGTCTATTTTTGAACAACCCACTTTCCAACTATCGGCGCTGGCAAGTGGTACACCCACGGCAGGCAGAACGTGTGTGGCGATCTAACTTGCTACGTTGCACCTTGCAGTAAGCGTTTTTCAATGCTCTTCGTCCAGAAAACCAATCATCGGGTTTCGCAAGAATCAGATAACCATTAAATCGTTTAACGAGCTCGATTCTGTTTTGCTCGATGAACTTGCTATCAAACCCAATTTCAAAGTAATCAAGCGCTTGTTCGATGGAGGTGAAACTCGCTATTTTTTGCTGGAATTCTGTTTGGCTCATCTCTAATTTAGTGCCGTAAATTTGCAAGCATTATAGATGTGTTCGCTAGTCCTTATTTTGATTTTAGTACGTTTTTACGTGGGGAAGCACACGGTTATTTTGTGTGGATTTTATAAATTAATATGGCCTTATTTGTTTTGTGAATATAAAACAAAATGGTTGCGCAGTCATGGTTATAAGTGATTTGTATTTAGGTCTCATTGCTCGCTTTCTTTATTATCAATAAAGACAATTTATGACGTGAATCAATAGTGACTACCCCTAAAGTATTATTCTGATCGCAATTGTTACTAATTGTTGAAGATGATTTCTAAATATGTCTATTAAAAAACGATATATCGCTCTTATTGCCGCAGTGGGTATAGGTATTGGCTGGTTAACGCTGGGCGGCACTGCTGCTGTTATGCACTACACATCGAGTACTGAGTTCTGTACTTCTTGCCACACTATGCAAATACCTTACGAAGAATATGAAGGTTCAATCCACTTCAGTAATGCTAAAGGCATTCGTGCTGAATGTGCAGACTGCCATATTCCCTCCGACCCAGTTGATTACGTAATCACTAAAATTCGTGCCTCCAAAGACATTTATCATGAGTTTGTGACTGGCAAAATTGATACCGAAGACAAGTACGAAGAACACCGTATGGCGATGGCTGAAACCGTTTGGGCTCAACTACGTGAAAGTGATTCTGCTACTTGTCGCTCTTGCCATACCTTCGATGCGATGGATAGCTACGAGCAATCTGCAGATGCGGCGAAAATGCATGAGTACGGGCAAGAGAATAATCAGACGTGTATCGACTGCCACAAAGGTGTTGCTCACTTTGCACCAGAGCCAGAGATGGACAGTGAAGCGTTCGACAACTTGATGGCATTCACTGAGAAAACAGACCCAAATGCTAACGTCGTGTACTCAGCTCAAACTATCAGTATTGGCGACCTTGGCACTATCAATCCAACGGCACGCCTAGATGTGAAAAGTGTTGAAGGTACTGAGCGCAAAATCGAGTTGCATGCTTACCAAATGAAGGGTGCAGAACAGGTGCTTTACTACGGCGAAGGTCAACGCTCAATCGTTGCGATGCTGACAGACCAAGGGCAACAGAGCCTTGAAGTTGGTGATTTTAAAACGGATGCGTACGGCAATGAATGGCGAACGGCGGTGCTAACCGCGAACGTTGATGTGCCTGTACTGGATTCACTCGAGCCAATCTGGGATTACGCTGAAGAACTCGACAACGTTTACTGCTCGACATGCCACGCAAAAATTGGCGCGAACCACTTCACCGTTAATGCTTGGGGCCCCGTTGCAAAAGGCATGGGCGAAAGAACTGACATTTCAGACCAAGATTTAGAACTTCTTACTAAATACTTCCAGAACCACGCAAAAGATGTGGCTGGCCACTAAGAAACAAAAGGGAAATAATTATGGCAGATATTACTCGTCGCGGATTCCTCAAAGGAACAAGCATGGCTGCTGGTGCGCTGGCATTTACGTCGCTAACGCCAATGACAGCGTCGGCTGCAAACAAGCGTGGTAAAGGTGTATTAACAGCGGGTCGTATGGGACCTATGCTGTGTGAAGTAAAAGATGGCAAGTTAGTGTCGACTACTAATGCACTGGCACAAACTGTTCCAAACAGCCTACAAACTACAGGCCCTGACCAAGTACATACTAAAGCTCGTATCAAATACCCAATGGTACGTAAAGGCTTCCTAGATAACCCATCCGATCCAACAGGAACTCGTGGCGGAGATGAATACGTTCGAGTGTCTTGGGATGAAGCCTATAAGCTGATCCACGAACAACACATGCGTATTCGTAAAGAGAATGGCCCTGAATCTGTATTCGCGGGTTCTTACGGTTGGCGTTCAAGTGGTGTATTGCACAAAGCACAAACGCTACTACAACGTTACATGAGCTTGGCTGGTGGTTACTCAGGTCACTTAGGTGACTACTCAACTGGTGCTGCTCAAGTGATCATGCCGCACGTAATGGGATCGATCGAAGTTTATGAACAACAAACCACTCACCCTGTGGTACTAGAGAGCTCAGACGTTGTTGTGTTGTGGGGTATGAACCCAATGAACACGCTTAAGATTGCATGGAGTTCAACCGACTGTTCAGGCCTAGAGTTCTTTCATAAACTTAAGAAGTCTGGCAAGACAATCATCGCTATCGACCCAATGCGCTCAGAAACGATCGATTTCTTTGGTGACGCAGTTCAGTGGATTGCACCGCGCCCAATGACCGATGTCGCAATGATGATGGGTATCGCACACTCTTTAGTTAAGAAGGGTAAGCATGACGTAGAGTTCCTAAATAAGTACACCAGTGGTTACGATAAGTTTGAAGCGTACCTAATGGGTAAAGAGGACGGTATTGAAAAGACGCCAGCATGGGCTGAAGAGATCACAGGCGTTCCTGCGAAACAACTTGAGCTACTTGCTGATATCTTTAGTCAGAATCGCACCATGCTTATGGCTGGTTGGGGCATTCAGCGTCAACAATACGGTGAGCAACGCCACTGGATGGTAGTGACTCTCGCAGCAATGCTTGGTCAGATTGGCCTTCCAGGTGGTGGTTTCGGTCTTTCTTACCACTACTCGAATGGCGGTAACCCAACTCGTGATGCGGGTGTATTACCAGCAATCTCAGCTTCAATTGGTGGCGGTTCTTCTGCTGGTAATGACTGGGCTGTTTCAGGTGCGGTGAACAGTTTCCCTGTTGCTCGTATTACAGAAGCTCTGGAAAACCCAGGCAAAACATACATGCATAATGGTCATGAGCTGACGTTCCCTGACCTGAAAATGATCTGGTGGGCGGGCGGTGGTAACTTCACTCACCATCAAGACACCAACCGTTTGATCAAAGCGTGGCAAAAACCTGAACTTGTGGTTATCTCTGAAATCTACTGGACAGCCGCTGCCAAGCACGCCGATATTGTGTTGCCAATTACTACGTCATTTGAACGTAATGATATGACGATGACGGGTGACTACAGTAATCAACACTTAGTGCCAATGAAGAAAGCGGTTGAACCTCAAGGTGAAGCGCGTAATGACTTCGATGTATTTGCAGACATGTCTGAGATGATCAAAGCGGGTGGCCGTGATGTCTTCACTGAAGGCAAAGACGAAATGGCATGGTTGAAAGGCTTCTACGATGCGGCACAAAAAGCAGGTAAATCTGCACGTGTTCGTATGCCTAAATTTGGTAAGTTCTGGGATGATAACCAGCTTATTGAAATGAAGTACAACAAGAAGGCGGCACAGTTTGTTCGTCATGCTGACTTCCGTAAGGATCCAGTGATGAACCCGCTAGGTACGCCAAGTGGTAAAATTGAGATCTTCTCTAAAACCATTGAAGGCTACAAGCTTGCTGATTGCCCTGCTCACCCAACATGGATTGAGCCTACTGAGTTCTTCGGTAAAGCGAAAAGTGATGAACTGCAGCTGATGACAGCGCACGCCGCGCATCGTCTACACAGTCAGTTCAACTACGCGAAGATCCGCGAAGAGTATGCGATTGGTAACCGTGAGCCTATCTCTATTAACGTAGAAGACGCGAAAGCTCGTGGCATCAAAACGGGTGATTTGGTTCGTGCATACAACGATCGTGGACAAGTACTGGTTGGTGCATTAGTGACTGATGGCATCAAACAGGGCGCTGTATGTATTCATGAAGGCGGTTGGCCTGATTTGGATAAAGATACAGGTCTATGTAAAAACGGTGGCTGTAACGTGCTTACGTTGGATATTCCAACCTCTCGTTTGGCAAATGGTTGTGCAGCGAACTCTGCGCTTGTGAAAATTGAAAAATACACAGGCCCAGTATTAGAACTGACGGCATTTGATCCACCTAAAAATGGCTAATCTCTAACGAGAAATAGCTAATCGAATGAAGCCAGCCTAACCGCTGGCTTTTTTATGATCTTTTTTGCGATGGAAAGACTATTACTTTGTGTCGAGTAGACAACTCATGATAATCAACGACGTCAAAGCAAGAGAGAAGCCCATGAATCGGATCAACCCAAAGAAGTTATTTCGTAGCAAATGGACAGCCGTTAGCCCCGTGAAGAAAGAAAAGCACTTTATGGTCACAGAAGTCGAATTTGATGAAGGGGAGGTAGTGCGCTGCATGATAGAGGCGGTAATGACCAAACGAGAAGAAGACATCAATTGGCGAGAGCTTACAGATAATCAAAATTGGCTCCCAGGTTGGAAGTAGGACCGGAAGCCTGTTTGATTAGAATTTGTTGTTAATGGCTAACTAGCGTTTATCGGATGCTCGACGCTCGCTTTTGCCAGTATTTGAGCCCCTCTAACACACCCTCAGCGTGCGTTGCTGTGCTGGTGTACACATTGTCTCTGTCGGATAGGTGCGCCACTTCTGGATAATGGTTAGCAACCAATATCGAATTTACACCCTCTATCGTTAGCATGGATGTGTCGTTTGCAGAGTCGCCCGCGACACACACTTCTTCTACGCTCAAACCATGCTGCTTGAGCAGGTGATGAATCGCAGTAGCCTTATTGACGCCCTTTGGTGTGATGTCCAAATACCAGTCGTGGGAGTAGGTGAGGTGTACATCTAACCCGTGCGACTCCAAGCTTGATTCAATCAACTCATGTTGAGGTTCAGACAGCTTCCCTTCAAAAGTAATCTTGTAATCTCCTTGATGATTTTCAAAGCGTTCGCCCATAAAGTCGAGTGGTGCGAGTGCTGTCTCTACTTTGGATTTGTTCCACGACGCTTCTAATTGATTGTGCCAAACATGATCGGGTTTTTGGGAGTGAACGTGATGAATTGTAGTGCCAACATCGCTGATAATGCTGTGTGGTTTAGGGTAGTTATCAGACGCCAACCCAACTCGAATTGACGGCAGAGTTCTTCCTGTCGCAATGATAAAACGGATATCAGGTTGCTCGGTTAGGTAGTTAAATAACTGATTCACCCCATGAGAAGAGCCTCCATCCAGCGTCCCGTCAAAGTCACACACCAGCATTTTTATCATTCGAATTCCTTGTCTTTTTCTCTAATTCATCGCGGGGAAATGTCAATTTCTTTTATAAAGAATGGCTCAGCAGTGAGGACTCTACAAGTTGTCTTTTAGCTTGGGTAATCGACGTTTAATAGTTTGTAGCAAGTGTCACAGTTGGTGTGATGTTTTGAAACTCTTGGTTGAAAAGATCGATTTTATCTCGCTGACTTTAGCCAGTTCACCTTTGGATTTTATGTCGATGCCGAGTGTGGATCTTATCCCTGTAGCAGGGTGGATGATCAACTCTGAAACGTCATTAAATCTTAATAAATAGTTTGTGTTCGAATTATTTGCACACGAACTATTTGGTCCTATTCTTGGTCTGTTTCGCGTATTAATTGCTCAAATGTAAAATAAATATTCAATAATCTATCAGTAAACAATACATAATGTTGCAAGCGGTCTTGTTGTTTTAATATCTTTTGTTTTCAGTGTGTTGGGTGTTTGCTGCTTTGTTTTTAATCATTAATTTTTCTAGGGGATTGGTGGTTTTGTGGGTGAGTTACAGTACGAGCTCCCTTGATTTACACTGGTTATTTACTTAGAGTACTAATCATTTTTCGAGCTTAAATAACCATTTTTAAGTTAAAATAGCTAAGAAAGGATTAGATTATATGGATCCCATACTGGAAGTTAAGGGACTGTACAAGGTGTTTGGTGAAGACACCGACCGCGCTTTTACGATGATTAATCAAGGTGCGAACAAAGATAAAGTTTTCGAAGAAACAGGGCTAACGATCGGCGTTAACGATGTTTCTCTTAGTATTCAAGAAGGCGAGATTTTCGTCATAATGGGACTGTCAGGATCTGGCAAATCAACCCTAGTACGCCTTCTTAACCGCTTGATTGAACCTACCAAAGGCAATGTGCTTCTACGAGGCAAAGACATTGCCCACATCTCAGAAGATGAACTCCGCGAAGTCCGCCGCAACAACATTTCCATGGTTTTTCAAAATTTCGCATTGATGCCGCATATGACTGTGATCGAAAACACAGCGTTTGGCCTTGAGCTTGCGGGTGTCGATGTTGATAAACGAAAAGAGTCAGCACTGGCTGCGTTAGAGCGAGTAGGCCTTGGCGCGTATTCGGAGTCTTACCCAGATGAACTGTCTGGTGGTATGAAGCAGCGTGTTGGTTTGGCTCGTGCTTTAGCATGTGACCCGGACATTCTGTTAATGGACGAAGCGTTCTCTGCACTCGATCCACTGATTCGTACTGAAATGCAAGATGAGCTTATTCGCCTGCAAAATGACGATAAACGAACCATTGTTTTCATCTCGCATGATTTGGATGAAGCGATGCGTATAGGTGACCGAATTGCGATTATGCAAAATGGCGAAGTGGTTCAAGTAGGTACTCCAGACGATATTCTTAATAACCCGGCTAACGATTATGTCGAAGCTTTCTTCCGCGGTGTGAATGTAGCAAGCGTGCTTACTGTGAAAGATATTGCGCGTAAGAAGCCGGCCGCAGTATTTAAGAAATCTGAGCACGATGGTCCAGCCTCGGCTCTGCAAATCTTGATGGATAACGACCGTGAATACGGCATCGTTGTTGAGAAGAGCAGTCACTACTCAGGCATTGTTTCTATCGACTCCCTTCGCAAAGCACACAAAGAGAATAAATCATTGGTTAGCGCTCAGCTAAGTGATGGTTTAACTCTCAATCCAGATTTACCAATCAATGATGTACTTGGCCTTGTTGGCGGTGTGCCTTATTCCGTTCCTGTTGTGGACGAGCAAGGTAATTACTTTGGCGTTGTGACTAAGTCACGACTGCTACAAACATTAGATAAGGGATAGATCATGTCGTCGGAACAAACAAATAATGACCCATGGTCGCAAGCAGCTCCTTCAACTCAGCCAGCAAGTGATCCTTGGGGCCAAACAACGGAAACTGCACCATCTGCGGATTGGCTAAGCAGCGAAACCGTTGAGGTTACGCCTTTTGACCCACTGAACCCTTTTGCTGAAGCTGTACTACCAGTCGATACTTGGGTTGAGTCTGGTCTGAATTGGTTGGTTGAACACGGACGCCCACTGTTTCAGGCGATACGTGTGCCTATCGATTTCATCCTAAGTTCATTTGAAACAGCACTGGTTTCTACGCCAGCACCATTCATGTTGATCATCTTGTTTTTAGTCGCATGGCAGTTTTCAAACTTGAAGCTTGGTGTTGCTACCGCAGTATCCTTGACGTTCATTGGCTTGATTGGCGCTTGGTCTGAAGCCATGACTACGCTTTCGTTGGTGATGACATCGGTCTTCTTCTGTCTGTTGATTGGCTTACCCATGGGGATATGGCTCGCCCGCAGCAACACGGCGGCTAAATTCGTTCGTCCAATTCTGGATGCCATGCAAACCACGCCTGCCTTTGTTTATCTCGTACCAATCGTCATGTTGTTTGGTATCGGTAACGTGCCGGGTGTTGTTGTAACCATCATATTCGCACTGCCGCCAGTGGTACGTTTAACCATCTTAGGTATTCAGCAAGTACCGGAAGAGTTGATCGAAGCCGGTCACTCATTTGGCGCAAGCAAAAAGCAGATGCTTTATCGAATTCAATTGCCATTAGCACTGCCAACCATCATGGCGGGCGTAAACCAAACACTGATGCTGTCACTGTCGATGGTGGTTATCGCGTCAATGATTGCGGTAGGTGGTCTCGGTCAAATGGTACTGAGAGGTATCGGCCGTTTAGATATGGGACTGGCTGCTGTCGGTGGTTTAGGCATCGTTATTCTCGCCATCTTATTGGATCGTATCACCCAAGTGTTGGGTGTGAATGCGGGCAATACAAAATTACGCTGGTACCGCATGGGACCTGTTTCCCTAGTACTTAATGCTTTAAATCGCGGTAACAAATCAGAACTTCAATTAAGGAAAAACACCAATGAATAATTCATGGAAGAGCAAACTTGCAGTGAGCATCGTTTCTACACTGGCTGTATCAACTAACGTATGGGCAGCAAGCCTACCGGGTGAAGGTGTATCTGTTCAGCCTGTTCAATCGTCTGTAGCAGAAGAAACATTCCAAACGTTGATTGTTAACCGCGCTCTTGAAGAGCTTGGGTACGACGTGAAATCAACGCAAGAAGTGGACTACAACGTAGGCTACACCTCAATTGCAAAAGGTGACGCAACGTTCCTAACGGTAGGTTGGTTCCCGCTTCATGCAGACAAATACACAATGGCGGGCGGCGATGAAAAGTTCTACCGAGAAGGCCAATATGTAAGTGGTGCAGCGCAAGGTTACCTGATTGATAAGAAAACGGCAGAAAAGTACAACATCACTAATATTGGTCAGTTAACCGATCCAAAAATTGCAAAACTGTTTGATGCAGATGGTGATGGCAAAGCCGACCTAACAGGCTGTAACCCAGGTTGGGGTTGTGAGATGGTAATTGAACATCAACTGTCAGCATTCAAACTGGACGATACAGTAACTCATAACCAAGGTAACTATGCGGCTATCATCGCAGACACGATTTCACGTTACCAAAAGGGTGAATCAATCCTTTACTACACGTGGACACCGTACTGGGTAAGTGGTGTATTGGTGCCTAACGAAGACGTAGTATGGCTAGAAGTGCCATTCTCTTCACTTCCTGGCGAGCGTTCGGATGTTGATACGACGTTATCTAACGGCAAAAACTACGGCTTCGAAATGAACTCAATGCGCATTATTGCGAACAAAGAGTTTGCTAAGAATAACCCATCAGCAGCGAAGCTTTTCGAGATCATCAAACTTAACATCAATGATGTAAGTGCTCAGAACATGATGATGAGTAAAGGTAAGAACAGCTCTGCGGATATCGAAGCGCACGTAAACGGTTGGATTAAAGCGAACCAAAGCACGTTCGATGGTTGGATTACAGAAGCGAAGAAAGCTGCACTGTAATTTTGACTTGGATTTGCTCTGTCTTACCAGACATTTTGATTTGAAATGATGAGCGTGTTGAGTGATTGTGTAGAGTCACTCAATCACCTTCAAATCAAGTGAAATGGCGACAATAGTGAACATTAAAAAGCCAGCAGTCCATTTGGATTGCTGGCTTTTTGTTTTCTGTTTCATTTTTGAGCTTTTAGCTTCTAATTACAGCTCTAGCGTTCGCCTTGAACTTCGAAGTCATCGCTTACTAGGCGAGCACAGCCATCCGCTTCTAATGCCCAGTGTTCACGGTGCACGACACCAAACGCTTTGTTCATTGTCCAGCTAGCGGTAAGAATGTAACCACCTTCTGGGTGCTCTTCCCACTTAACATCTGTGTAATCAACGTCTTTGAAGCCTTGGTCAATGATGTTTTGCCAAAATGCTTGAATCGCTTCACGGCCTTCAAAAGTGCCGAATGGACGAGCTTCCATCACACAAGCCTCTGTGTATTGGTCGGCACAACCTTTAGCATCTTGGCTATTGAATGCTTTTTGCCACGCGTTAATGCCTTGCTTACATGCTTCTAATACTTGGTTGTTTAACATTGTTTTCTCTCCATAGCAGTCTTCTTTCAAACACTGTTTCTTTGATTAGGTATCTCGATAAGTTGGATTCAGTTTAGTCTTGGAAATTAATTTGAAAAACAGAGATAATAGAAAATACTGTTTGTAAAAAGAGAACAATAAAATGAGTAAGCTAAAGCAGATGTCGATTTTCGCTCATATTGTAGAGCAAGGCTCAGTATCGGCTGCGGCTGAAAAGTTAGAGTTGTCTAAATCTGTCGTCAGTCAGCACCTAAAAATTCTGGAACAAGAGCTTGGTGCTTCGCTTCTTAAACGAACAACGCGAAGACAAACCTTGACTAGTATGGGAGAGCGCTTCTATCTAAGTTGTAAGGATATTAACGTGATCGCTGAATCGGCATGGGATATGGCGAAATCGGAGTTGGAAGAGCCACAGGGACGGATTCGCATCACGGCTCCTAATGCGTTGATGGATTTGCTGGTTGCGCCTGTTATTGCCGATCTGATGAAACAGTATCCAAAATTAAAGCCGGAATTGATCAGTGATGATCAACACTTAGATTTCATGGAGCATGATATTGATCTTGCGGTACGAGTTGGCAGTTCACGTGACAGTAATCTAAAACAGAAGCGATTAGGTGAGTTTAAAGATGTGTTGTGTGGCGTCACAAGCATGCGGGAACGCGACCTTGAGTCAATCCCTTATATTGCAAACTCTTGGCAGGGAAAGCAGGTGACTCACCATTTTAGTTCCCAAACTGAAGAGGGCTTTGTCTATCAACAACAAGCTAACTGCGTCACCAATTCGTTTCACAGTTGTCTTGCTTTGATCAAATCTGGCGCTGGTATCGGTGTGATTCCAAATTTCTACCTCTCTCAGTTATCCAATGAAGTCGTCGACATGATGCCAAGCTTCCAACTACCGACTAACACGGTTTATGCGCTAAACCCATTCGCTTCAAATATGCCTATCGCCATTAAGCTATGTATTCAAGCGTTGGAAGAGAAGCTTAAGAAGAATTTAGTATAAGCTTTCTATAGTTAGTAAAATCAGGTGCTTAACCATGTTTACTAATAAAAGAAATAACATGTTTATTGCTAAGTAATTCAATCTTGTCGATAGTCAGTACGCAATAGCGGTAGTTTTTTTTCTTGAAGGTAATGTTCGATTTTTCTTTTGTTGGTTCTGAGAATTTATAGATTTCAAACCCAAGGTTTTTCATCAGCTCCAGTGCATTTGGATTTTTGATCATCATAGAGAATTTCTTGATCTTAGTATTTCTTGCAAGAAGCTTCATATCGGAAATCAGGTTCGCAATAGATTGTTCGCGTTTCTCAGAGTGACCGCTAACGACTAGATAATTTAAGTCCTGATTAGAATCTAAAGAGCAGGCTTGCTTAATATGCAGATGCTTATTTTGGTATTGCTCGAATACCTCTTCGTTGAAGAAAAAACCTAGGCTATGACTAACAATATCGCCATTAACATCGACCATTTTTCTGCCATGCGCCTTTTTTTCACTGCAATAGAGGAACAGGTCGATAGTATCAAGAGCTGAAGGATCCACCTTTGTATATTGCGAAATCAGCTTAATTCTATCTATTACTGCTTTGTCATTCTGATCTGTCATCAATGGCATGATCTGACAGTCGCAGCCTTCTTCTATCTCCCCTTTAGTGATAGACGATACTCGGCTTTGAAACGAAAAGAACCTCTCACGAAGGAAGTCTTCAAGTAGTGCACTGTCTTCGTTATCTTCTGAATCAAAGGATTTCAACGTTGTATACAAGTCCAGACCAAGGCAGTCCAATAGCTTTAGGGCTTTGTAATTACTTGGCTTTACTTTGCTATTTTCCCATCGATTTATCGTTACGACATCTACAGAGCTGAATTCATCATCTAAGTGATTAATGTATGCCGCAAAGTCCTTTTGCGTTAACTTCAATTTCTTGCGCGCTTCGCGCAGTAATTGCGGAAATTTCATCATGGTAGAATATTCATCTTTGATTAGTGACATTACGTTCCGATTCGTCAGATAGTCTATTTTATCAATCGTTAATATACAGTAGCTATAATGTTTATTTTTGAATGTGATATTACATTTTTTAGCAGAAGGTTCTGAAAATTTAAATACTTCAAACCCCACGCCCTTCAAGAGTTTCATCATGTTGGGGTCTTTAACTAAAACAGAATATTTTTTAATGTTTTTGTTCTGAGAAAGTAACTTTATATCTGAAACTATATGCTCAATAACATGATTTTTTGTCTCTGAGTGTGAGCTTATATTAAAATAATTTATGCTTTTGCTTGAATTTAAAGAGCTGGCCATTCTTAGATCTAGCTCTTGAGTTTTTAATGTCTCAAATTGATGGTCTTCAAAGAAAAAGCCTACGTTGTGACTCACAATGTCGCCATCTGTATTGATGAGCTTGTGACCATGTGCTTTTTTCTCACAGTAATAGAGATATAAATCAATTTGGTCCAGTGGCGAAATATCGACTTTTGTGAATTTAGAAAGTAGTTTGATTCTGTCGATAACGCCAGTGTCGCACGGCTCTGACATTAAAGGCAGTGACTTAAAGTTGCGTTCGCCTTGTTGTTGATTCAGGCCTGATAGAGCTGAAATTCTACTTTGAAATGAGCCATAGGATTCGTTTAAAAACAGTTCGATTAGTGTGTCTTTTTGTTCGGACTTAAAGCTCTTTATTGTCTCAAACAAATCTCCGCCAAGGTACCGTAAGATCTTGAGTGCTTTGTATGTACTAGGCTTTACCTTACTGTTTTCCCAACGATTTATCGTTACGACGTCAACCGCATTAAACTCATCGTCTAGCTGATTTAAGTAGGTTGCAAACTCTGTTTGTGTAAATTGAAGTTCCTTTCTGAAGTTACGTAACAACTGTGAAAACTCACTCATTAAAACATTAACCTTCTGATAATTAACTCAATGTCTTGATTCTAATTTAGACATCAGACTCTATATTTAACATCTTCAGTAATTTGTTTTTCACGGATGTTAATTGTTCGGGTTGATTGAACTGTATGTTGCGCATGTCCCTAATAGGCTAAGTGCCAAATTGGTGACGTCAAATCTATGGCATTTAGCCTGGAGACTTGTCAATCTACTGTGAAGTACGCGTTAATGTTCAGATACAACCTTGCCTTTTTCTTATCTATTTTATTGTTTCCATTCTCCGTCCAAGCTGAAACAGCGGGGCTAAAAATGGATCTGTCCGTTGATAGTGCGTCTTATGACAATGGGCAAAAGGTCGTTTATACGCTTGTTCTTACGAATGAGTCGGATAAAACCATTGCAGGGTTGGATGTTAAAGATGATCTGTTAAATATCTTAACGACAGACGATGAAGGGAATGATGTTAACGCCTTTACTCAAGCATCGATCCAAGCGGAGGCGACGATTCTTTCATCGCCGGGTACTTACAACCGTCTTGGTAGTTTAGAGGCGACTGACGTACGTATTACTGTGGGTGGCTCGGTGACCTATACCATGACCGCCAAAGTTTCTGGTGACGCAGCCGATACGATTGATAACGTCGCAAGCGCGAGCGCTGGGCCTCTTTCATCTGCTGAATCAAATACGGAATCTATTCAACGAGGTTTGTACGAACACGATATTCTGGTGTCGGTAGATAAGACAAACTACCAACTGAATAAAGAACTCACGTACTCGATTAAGGTATCAAATACTGGCGATATGGTGATTCGAAGCCTTGATGTTCAAGATGCTATTTCAGATATCAAGACACTCGACATTGATGGTGTTCTTCAACAGGCCTTCACAAACAATGTGAACTCAGCCGAGGTACAAGGCGGTGAAAGTGATGCAGGTAAATTCAACTCTTCAGGGGATTTGTCCGTCACTGATGCGTCGATAGATATTGGTGGATCTATCACCTACACAATTCGAACGACCGTTGCCGACAAACTCGTCGGCGATATTGTTAATGACAACATAACGGTAGAAACACGAGATGCGCAAGTCACTGGGAATGAAATCACTACGCCCCCCACAGCGTCTAATGTCACTCTTAAACATACCTTGAACCAAACAGAGAACTATGTTGTTGATGATGAGTTCTCTTACACGGTTACTGTAACCAACCAAGAAAATTCCGGTATCGCTTATCGCTATTCTGTTCAGCAGTTACTTGCTGACTTAGAGACCGACTTAGGTAACGACATCAGCAATGATAAAAATGCTACCGATACCAAGGGGAATCCTTACGAATCTTGGACCAATCAAGTTATTACTATTGGGCCTAACAGTACCTCTCAACTGGCTGATAGCGGCGTAGAATCCAACCATTCACTGGATGATGTAGTCTCTATTTACCCTGGCGAAGAGATCCTTTACTCGGTTGAAGTCGATGTAAGCCCTGTTTCAATTGGCGAAATTCCTAAAGTTATCGCACGTGTAGTGAATGCCGAAGGCACGGCTGATTCTGCTGATGTGGTGACTAACCCTCTAGATACACAAGAAGTCCTAAACTCTTCATCAAGCCAGATTACCCGCAACAAGAACACAACAGATACCACTTATGTACCTGGGATATCGGGTGAAAATGAAGTGGTCTACGACATTGTTATCTCCAACAAAGACACTGAATTTTTCGCGAACGATGTTGAAGTGATCGACAAATTCTCTTGTATCGTGACAGAGCAAGCCGATGGTACTACCGATTCTGCGTTTTCCGAGTGGAAGTTGGAAGTGGATGAAAGCAGCGGTGAGGGTTCTAACTATGGCTCATTTAATTATGGGGCTTGGACTACGAACGACATCAACCTAAAAGTCGATCTTGCTCCTGAGGGCTTTGTTCACTACAAACTGACAGCCAAAGTAGCAGATACCAGTGTGGGTCAAATTGTTGATGATGGTACCGATGCAGGTTTGTGTTTGGGAGATAACCTGGGTGAGGCGGGTTCTGGCGTGCAAATGCCAAACTCCAAGTTAAAAGTACAGAAGGAAGTGGATTCTCGCTACTACTCTGCAGGTGGCACACTCAACTATGAAATTACGGTAGAAAACAACGGTGACGGTTACGCGATTGATGTACCTGTTTATGATGACATTGCATCAATCATGACCAAATCAATCACGGATGAGCCAACTAAAGCGTACTTGAGCTGGGTTGTGACGGCAAAATCTTATGGCTCTGATGACTTAGTCTCAATAAACAGTGATCCCGGTTTTAGCGGTGAAATTTCAGGTAATCAGAGTAATAAGAACATCTTAGATGTGAAGGCGAAGCTAGCCCCGCACGACAAAATCATCTATAGCATTGCAGCGGTGGTAAACCCGATTGCCGATGATGAGATTCGAAATGAAGTGACGGTAGATAGCGTGCTTTATTCCGACAGAGGTTCATACCCACGAGATTACTACTTAGTATTGGATAAGCGTGTTGATGGTCATAACGAACAGAACGCGTATACCGACACCACAAATACTGTCACTTATACAATCAGCGTTACCAACCCTGAAGGGAATGGTTTCGCGTCTAACATCAATATTAAAGATGAAATCAGCACGATAGAGGCTGAGTTACTGCATGAGCCGGGTGAAACCAAGCCTGTGTTTAAATCTTGGACGATCACTGCTGACAGAGATGCGGCTTCTCCTTGGGTCAAAGCGGTCACCGATCCTGGAGAATTCTCAGATAATACTGACCTGAATGCCACGGCACAAATTCCACCAGGTGCAACTATCACCTATACCGTTGTTGGGACACTCGATCGCGACGTAGACAGTGAGATTCTTTGGGGAGCATTCACCAATACCGCAACAGTGACGGGACCAGATACTAATCTATCGGATACGGTACGTACCTATCCTAGCGAACCGAATCTTGTAGTCGCTAAGACTGCTCGACATACCGACTTTGTGGTCGGAGAGCGTGCTACGTTCGATATTGATATCTATAATCGCGGAGCTGGTTACGCGAACGACGCAACGGTAAAAGACAGCATTTCAGCACTCATGTTCTTCGATAGCTGGACGATTGTCGGATCGACTAACACCGATAAGCCGGGGTCTCGCTACGGTGATATTACTGATAATACAGACATCAACACTGATGTTGATATCACTCCAGGAGGTTGGGTTCGTTATGAGGTGAGTGGTATTGTTAATGCTGATTATCCACATGATCAAGTATCCAACCGTGTAGATGTCTATGACCCTATTACAGACAGAGAGCACAGTTCTTCCGCGCAAATTAATAACGCAGATAGCCTTTTTGATATCAATGTTTCCCTTACAAAGACGACGGATGTAGTCCGCTATACACCAGGTGAATACGTTGAATACACCATTTTGGTTAAGAACAATGATGAAGAAAGCTTCGCTGAAGTTGAGCTCAAAGACGAACTGACGAAGGTCTTCACAACACTTGCCAATGATAAAGATGCGTATGTTGAGGATGTCGAAAACCAGTCTGCATTCGAGCATTGGTTGATAGATACTGGGAGTGGCTATGGAAGTCAATCTACCCATGATGTAAGGATTCCGTTGTCACTTGCTCCCGGTGAATTGAAAACCATAAAGATTAAGGCCCTTGTTAAAGATAATGCGGTGTCAAATGGGGTTGACGCGGATGGGCTAAATGTTATTCGGAATGAAGCTTTACTCCTCGATAGTAGAGACTCTGGGTGTATGACAGATTGCGAATATTTTAAGCGTGCCGTGGCTGAAAACCATCAAGTTCACAATAACGGTACCGTGGTTCGTACAACCAACATCAACCGCTACTCTCCGGGCGATGAACTGACTTACACCATCAAATACAACTCTCAGGATGGTCACGGCTATCGCAACAACGTTGACGTTAATGAACTGATCAATGATATCTCTGTTGAGTTACAAGATGGCACATCAGGCAATCCATTCTTCGACGATGCGGTGGGTACCAACAAGTTTACGGTGGTAGTTGCTAAGAGCGATCCTGCAAACGCGGGTACAACCGATGGTACCAAAGACGGTGATGTTGCGAACGACACTGACATTGTGACTTCGATTGATATCGATGCTGGTGAAGACGTGATTTACACAGTAACAGGTACCGTAAGACCGGATGCGGTCGGTGATATTCATTACCGAGATACCGTCGTGATTCCCGATGATTACCATTTAGATTTTGATAAAACGACTGATGAAGTGGTGTACGAGCCAGCTCAAACCGTGACCTATCACTTGGTGATTGAGAATGACGGTAAAGGCAATGCTCACGACATTCCAATTGTCGATAACCTCAAAGATATTACCGTCGATCTCGTAGACGGTACAACTGGACCTGCGTATTCAACATGGACCATTACCTCTATCGCAACGGGCACTGATTCTGAGTATGTCGATGCAGGTGCGGGTGCAGGTAAGGTTTATACATCAACAGACAACAACCTAAACGAAGAAGCCGATATTCCGATGGGAGCAACGCTTGAGTACCAAGTAGTGGCAACCATTAACGATAAAGCCAATGGCGATATTATCAATGTACTGACTGTTGATGGAGATACGATCTCTCATGATATCTCGCAAGCTGGTCGTCAAATTGATTACGAAAAAAATATTCTGGACTACTACGATGCTGATGGAAACAAGATTCCGGGTGCAACGAGCTACATGCCTGGTGGTTACATCGAGTATGAAATCTATATCGAAAATATCGCAACTGCGCACGTTGATGATATCAGCCTTCGTGATGACATCGACCAGATAACGACTCAATACTACGACGGAACTCGCGGTCCGGCGTTTGATAGCTGGACTATTGAAACGTCTGAAGACAGTTTAGGGATCTCTGACCCTGATGTTGATAACTCGATCAAAGACAATCAACCGATCGATACGCACTTTGATATATCGGCAGATAACTTTGGCCGTGCAGTATCGTCACCGTTTGTACGTTATGTCATCAAAGCCAAAATCAGTCCCAAAGCAGTAGGTTCTTTCACTAACCGAGCGTATATCGATGAAGATGATGGCAACCAGTTAATTGCTGTTTCTCCCCCAACGTCGATGTCAGAGCCAGAGATAACATTCTCGAAAAAGGCGTTCTATGACGCAGGCTTCTCTTCGGCAAAGACAAAGTACTCTCAAGCTGCGGGTGAGAGTGAAGTTTATTACCGAGTTCAAATTAAGAACACGGGCAACGGAATTGAGTATGGTTCTCGCCTTGAAGATACCATTTCTGCAATTCAGACTCGCATTGCAGAAGATGCTTCGACGTCTGGCGCTGACCCTGTCGGGCAACCATTTTTATCTGGTTGGGAAGTGCAGCTAGAAAAAACGGCAGCGGTAGGTTCGATCACGGACGCGGTTGACTTTGTTTCTGGTAACAACGTTGATATTGATAACGACATTGTTATCGCGCCTCAAGAAAGCCTAACGTTCACCATCCATGCTGAGATTCGTGAGGATGCGTTGGGCGATATTCAAAACAAAGCGAATTATGACGGTATGGTTCGTACTGCGACTCTAATGCCACTAGGAAGTAATATCAGTGTTGAAAAACGCGTGGTGTCGATTAACGGCAACCCGTTCAATGATGGGGATACCTATCTGCCGGGTGACGAAGTCGAGTATGAATTCGTGGTCACTAACCCAGAAAACGGTTGGGCAAATGATATTCAGATCAAAGACACGGTAAAGGATATTCAAGTTGAGGCTATTGGTGGAACAATGGAATCCGCCTTTGTTTCGGGCGATATCACTCACGAAGTTAGCAATGGTATTGATGCTAACGTCGATACTTATGTTCCGAGCTATAACCCAAACAATAACCTGAATATCGAAACCGATATTGCCGCAGGTGAAGTGCTGACGTTCAACTTAACAGGTGTTATCCGTGATGATGCTTTGGGGACTATCGAAGCCAACCGAGTGACGGCAGGTAATCAGTCAGCAACATCAGAAACGATTCCGCCACAAGCGGCTGAACTCGACTACTTCAAAACCTTGGTATACACCGATGGTGAATCAGCTGGCTGTTCAGTGCCTTCAAACGATGGCAGCAGCTGTACCTATGCACCGCGTGGTGATGTTGAATATCAAGTTACGTTAGATAACACCGGCGATAGTATCGCCAATGATGTACGTGTTATTGATGCTATCCATACCCTCAAAACCGAAGATGGCGATGATGCTTTCTCTGATTGGGCAACAGCGATTGCGGTTGAACCGGTTGGAACTTATGACGTGCAAGGCAACTACAATGGCAGTGTGCCATTGAATGCGACTGTCGATCTTCGCCCAGGTGAACGCATCGTGTTCGATGTCAAAGGCACAGTTTCAACATCGGCAACAGGTACCATTACCAATACGGCACAAGTGAACGGTGATGACACCAACGACATCGTACTTGACCCTGGTCGTTCTAATATCCTAATCGATAAGTGGACAGATACACCTACTTACGTGCCGGGTGGCACGGTGAATTACTACATCGACATTACCAATGACGATGTGGATTCTGGCCTGTTCTCAATCCGCGACATCATCAGTGGCTTCGAAGTCGAAACTGTCGATGGTTCAATGCAAACCGCACTCACTGAGTGGAGCGTTGATTACGATGTCTTATACAACTCAGCACCATCGGATCCTGACGCGAATGATTTCTCAGAGTTAGACAAGCTCGTTGGGCAAAGCAGCCCAGACATCGATTTGCCTGCTGAGTCAGTCAAGATGGCAGGGCGTGATGATGCGGGTACTGGCGGCGGTGATAAGTACACGGTTGTTCGAATCCATGTTGAAGGCAAGGTCCGTAATGATGCGATTGGTCGCTTTACCAATACTGCATATCTACGACATGGCTTAGACGATTCGAAAATAGCTCGCTTAAGAGAGGGTTATATCACGCCTCAACCGGGACAGTTGGTGTTAACCAAAGAAGCTACCCCGATTGCCGAGCCTGATGCTAAGTACCAACCGGGCCAACCTATCTCCTACAAGATCACCGTGGCTAACACGGGTGAAGGTTACCTTGTGGATCAAGTCCTGACGGATCGTATCGATACCATCATGACCGAAGTGGCGAACAGCCCAGATCAAGAACAAGCCCTTACCGGCAACTGGATCATCAGCGATGAACAGATTGATGGTAGTGGTGACCCAGCATTGAATGCTCGTAAAGATGTGTCTAACACTGCTCAAGGTTACCGCGCCACTTACAGCATTCATCCCGGTGACAGCTATTCGTTTGTTGTCACAAATACCGTGAATGACAAAGCCAAAGGCGAGATCACTAACGTTGTTAAAGTGGTTGGCGATGATGGTGAATACACCGCAGACGCGACCTACATTCCAGAAGACGCACAAGTTGAGATCACAAAAGACGTTGATAAAGCGGAGTACCTTCCGGGAGAAACACTTCAATACACCGTGACCGTTAAAAATAACGGTTTAGGTTGGGCTGAAGATGTTGTGATTGAAGATGCGTTGAAATCGGTAGAAACCACGATTGCTGGTGGTGAGACGAAGCAAGCCTTTGACCCCGCTTCAATCCAAATATCAGCCGTCTCGACAACAGGTGAAACGCCCGTACCAGACGTAACCAGTGGTGAAGATCTAAACGAGACGCTCGATATCGCACCGGAAGACAGCATTGTTTTCACTATTCAAGTGACGACTAATCCGTTGGCGACAGGCGATATTACTAATATCGCATCAGCGATCTTTGACGGCACAACATTTGATGACAGTGCTACCAGTACACCAGTTTTGGCGATGGTTTCGGTCAAGAAGACGGTTGATACGCCATCGTATGAAGTAACCAAGCTGATTAACTACGACATCACCGTAACCAACAGCTCTGATGCTTTTGCATCTGGTGTTCAACTTCAAGACATCATCAGTGACATTCAAGTCGACACGACCGCGGATAAACAAGAGTCGGCATTCCTGATGTGGGAAGTGAGTATTGAAGCTTCAGATGACCGCACTGTAGTGACGCCGAAGACGTTTGAATTGAGTGAAGACATCGACGTCAATATGGATGTTGCGCCACAAAGTACCGTGACATTCCATGTTAAGGCGTTGATTCGTACTACGGCGATTGGCGATATCAGTAACACGGCAACCATCACTTACAACGGCGCACCACAAGACTCAACGGTAGTCATGACACCGAAAGACTCTGAGTTTGTTGCGACGAAAACCAACGTACAAACCGAGTATGAGCCGGGTGGTGAGCTGGAGTTCTTGATTACTATTGAGAACACCTCAAACAACTACATTAGTGACCTAAGTGTTGTCGATGATATGAGCACGATAGAGGTGAGCTATTACGATGGCACCACTGGCCCTGCCTTTGTTGCCGGAACCACTTCTTTGATTGTTGACTCAACCACGCTAGGCACGACGACAGAGCAAATTAGCCCGATTGAATACAGTGTGGATATTGCACCGCACGGTACGGTTGTATTCCGCTCAAAAGGCACCGTGGTCGATACTGCGACTGGACGTATCGTCAATACAGCGCAAGTTGACGGCGGCGATGTGGTTAGCCCTCCGGTTAACACTGTCGCGGCGGTTGTTCAAGCTGAGCTCTATACAGACGCACCTTATTACGTGCCGGGCGACCAAGTTGAGTATCACTTAGTGGTACAAAACATTGGCCGTGGTATCGCTAAAGATGTGGCGCTTTACACCCAGTTCTCTGAGTCAATGGGTGATTACATAGATGGCTCCCGCAGCAATGCTTTTGATGATTGGACCCTAACAGCATCATCGGAAGGGGCTGAAACGCAGCCGGGTACGTTTGATAACGATAAAGACCTCTTCACCTTGGTCGACATCGCGCCGGGTGGCAAGATTGACTACACCTTCACATTGACCGTCAACGAAGACATGTTGACCAACATCGATGTACTCGGCTACTACCTTGATCTAACGGGTAGCCCGACGATGCGTGCTCGATCTAAAGGTATGTTGGCATCAGAAACCTCGATGCAGGCAGTAGCAGACCAAGTATCAGCTCTGGATCTACCTCCAGTGGGCGCAGATCTGATTGTCGAAAAGCGTTCAGACAAACCTGAATACACCGAAGACGACGACAGTGTCACTTATTACCTAGCTGTGACCAACAATGGTTTAGGTAATGCAGCGAACGTGCGACTCACTGATGAGATCAGCGAACTGCAAAATAGCGTTGGCAACAAAGTGTTTACTGACTGGACGATTGAAGGTGTTGAAGTCGATGACACAGGCGCGGTGATTCAGCGTCATAGCTTCCCGTCGAGTAAAGATCTAGATACCACCGTTAACCTAAAATCCCAAAAGCGAAATGCCTATGCGTTCGAAGTGGTGGGTACATTAGGTAAAGGTTTAGATGACGACATCACCAATACCTTTACGGCGACTGAACCTGACGGTACTGAAACTAGCGACAGCGTAACCACTCACATCAAGAAGATTCCTGACAACTCTGGGGAATTGGAGCTGACCAAGTCGGCGCTGCAAGATACCGCGCAAGTCGGTGATGCGGTTGAGTACGAGATCATCGTTGAAAACAACAATGAATCTTACTTTAAGAACGTGACGGTAGAAGACCGTTACCCAGGTGGCTTGAAATACATCGTGGACACGTCAGAAATCGTGTTGAGTGGTATTGATGGTGAGTTTGGTACGGAAGACGATCAGGTTCTTTCTCAAGAGCCATCGGACACAGGCAAGCTTATGTTCACTTCGTTGAACTTTGACCCGGGCGAGAAACTGCGTATTCGTTACTTATTGCGAGTATCGGTAGGTGCGACCTTTGGTGACTACATCAACACCGCAGTCGCGAAAGTGGATGGCTCAGCGGTTTCTAATGAAGACACCGCCAAAGTGACCGTAGAACCGGACAAGGTGTTCGATACCTCATCGATCATCGGCAAAGTCTTTGAAGATCACAACAAAGATGGGTTCCAAGCGGATGCCACTGCGTTTGATGTTGAGTTAACTGCGAACCTAGCAACACAAGGCTACATCGCTGATTCGACACACATCATCCGTGATGGGCAAGACGTTGCTGTCGAAGATGGTGCAATAACCACTGCACTTGGGCAAGGTTTGGATCTTGGTGATCTTTGGGGTCACTCAGTGAACCGAACACTGCCAGAAACCAGCAAAGTGGTGATTCAATTCAGGACTCGAACACAGCAGAGCTTTGATTTCTATGTCACGACCGATGCGGGCTCTCGTATCGAGTTTGATGCACAAGGTCAGATTCAGTTTAAGCATGAATCCGATAAGAAGAAGGGACTGAGCGCGGAAAACCTCAACGTAACAAGAAACCTGTATCGCGATGGCGAGGATTACCTGTGGGAAATCGTTATCGAGAACAAAGGCATTTACGAAGATGGTATTCCGGGCGTTAAGTTGATGACGGTTGAGGGAATCGTTATTTACACAGACCAGTACGGTCGTTACCACGTGCCCGACCAATGGGTACTCAATAAGAAAGGTAAGAACTTCCTCGTGAAGTTGGACACTGACTCGCTATCCACCTCCATGGAAGTGGTGAGCGAAAACCCGAAAGTGTTGCGAATTACCCCGAATAAGCTCACCAAGTTCAACTTTAGCGTTCATCGCAAAGAGCAAGAAAGTGAACAGCAGTAAGCCATTGGAACCGTATCTGGAAATTGTATGAAAGTATTTAGTAAGTCTCGTTTAGCGACGTGTGTGTTGACTGCCATTCCTGTGATGGCGGTAGCGAAAGACACGGGTAAGCTGGAAAAGCTTGGTTCAGAGACAACGGGCATTGAAATCACTAAGCCGAACCAAGACCAAGACAGCTCGCGTATTTACCTTGAACAAGGTGCTATTTGGGCAAGCCGTGATATCACTCGCTTTGACCCTGTTCTAGATGTCAGTGTCAGTGACGAGCTGGAAGTCGAACAAGGTACACTGCGCGATAGCGTAGGTTTCACCATCACGACTAACTATGGTTATTACATCAAGAAGTATCAGCTAGAAGTGTACCGTGTCGGCGATTTTGGGCTGTCTGAACCCATCGCTGTACTTGGTGGCGAAAAGCTAGCAAACGATTCTGATATTAACTGGGATGGTCAAACCGATGTCGACTACCAGTTTGAGGTGGGTGAGCAGCTGATGTTCCGTCTAAAAGCGTGGGACAAAGATGGCAACATGGACGTGACCACCGTTGGTGTGACGGATTTGGTGAAGCCAGACTCTGAAGTCGATATCGATCGCAACGATAACGACGATGAAGAGAGCAAAGACAAAAGTTACGGCCAAGCTAAGTTGATGCGTCACAACATCCCGACCAATGCGGGCTTAGCCAAGTTCATTGGTACCGGTTTGAAAGGCGTCGATAAAGTCATCATCGGTGAAGACGAATTTGACGTTGAAGATGGCAACTTATACGCAGAACAGTATCTACCGACAGACTCTTACATTTTCCCAACCAAGGTTGTGTTTGATAACGGCGATGAGCGTCGTTATAAGCTTTACGTCCGTATTCCAGATACCTACTACGCTCAAACGGGTTTGGCTGATCTTTATGTTGGTAAGAACAATGTTTCTGGTAATAACAGTGCGCTGAGCGTCGATGACCAATATCAAGATGACATCTATAACCAAGGGCGTTTGGCGTACTTTGGTCAGGGTAAATTTGGCGATAAGCTTCGCGTTACGACTCACTTTGATACGCGAGAAAGTGAAATCAAAGACATGTTCAAACATCCGTTCGCCTCGGACGATTCGGATGTGTTCGATATCCTCGAAGACGACGATGAGCTTTATTACGGCAACTATGGCGATAGCTCAAACATCGAAAAAGTGGTCAACACCAAGGGCAAGGTTTACCTCAATGTCGAATACGATAAGTCTCAATACTTGTGGGGTAACTACAACACGGGTTTAACAGGCACCGAGAATAACGATTACAATCGTAGCCTCTATGGTTTCAAAGCCGATTATCGTACTCGCGATACTACACAATACGGTGAAGATCGCTTGAACGTGGTCGGTTTTGCTGCAGAAGCAGATTCGTTGTATGCACACGATGAGTTCTTGGGTACAGGCGGCTCTCTGTATTTCCTTCGCCACGGTGAAGCGGTACCGGGAAGCGACAAAGTTTACGTCAAAGTAAAAGATGAATCTGGCCTAGTACAAAATGAAATCCCGCTTGAGCCGGGCGTCGACTATGACTTTGACCCGTACCAAGGTCGAATTATTTTGACCAAGCCACTCGATAACATTCTATCCGACAGCTTTGGTAGCGTGATTGAAAACGGAGATGACTACGAAAACTTTCTGGTTGTCGATTATGAGTATGTTCCACAAGGTTCTGACTCATTAGATGCGATGTCTTACGGTGGTCGTGCCAAAGGCTGGATCAACGATTATATTGGCGTTGGCGTGACGTACGCGACCCAAGAGAAAGACAATCAAGATTACGAGTCTTACGGTACCGACTTAACGCTACGTGCTACTGAGGGGACCTACATTAAGGCTGAGTTCGCGCGCAGTGAAGGTAGGCAAACCGAGTCGAATTTCGTCTCTACTGATGGTGGTTTAACCTTTACGCCAATTGGCGATACATTGGAAGACCGTAAAGGTGACAGTGTCCAAATCACAGCTGTCACCAGCCTTTATGACCTTGCACCAACTATCTTTGGTGCAGTAGGTAATGACTTCAAGCTTTGGTATCGAGACAAAGACGCAGGATATAGCTACGCGAGCAGCAGCGATGACCTAGAGCAAGAAGCCTATGGCGCCGAACTTCGTTTGCAAGCGACCGATCGTTTGGCGGTTCTGTCTCGTTTCTCGACCAACGAAGAGCGCGATGTTGACGGCAATCTAGAAACAGACACCGAGACTATTGAGGTAGAGACTCAAGTTAAAATCACCGAGCACATCAAAGTTTCGGCGGCAGGGCAACAAACTGAAGAGCTTAACCAAAACGACGAGCACAGCGATGCGACCTTAGCGGGTGTACGTTTGGAATACATGTGGGACAGCGACAATAGCGTTTACGTTAAAGGGCAAAAGACTGTCGATCAGTCGGATGACTACGACGAAAACGATAGCGCCTCGATCGGTGCTGAATTCCAAGTTTTGGAAGATTTGTCTTTAGGTGGTGAATATACCGATGGTGATCGTGGGCAAGTTGCTGAAGCGACGGTGAGTTACGATGTATCGGATGATCATTCCACCTACATAACTTATGTTGATGACAACTATGAAGGCCAAAACAACGTGATTGTCGGTCAGCGTGCAGACCTCACCAGCAGTGTCGATTTCTACCAAGAGAACCAGTTCGTTGATGAAAATGATGGTCACGGCCGTATCGATTCGTATGGCTTTGGTTACGACGTGACGGAAGATGTTGAGATGGGCATCGGTTATCAGCTTGGTGAAATTGAAGATGACGAAAACATCACCACAGAGCGTGAGTCCATCAGCTTCAATGCGTCAATTGACCTAGATGACATCACTCTAAGCCACAAATTCGAATACCGATTGGATAAGAGTGAAGACGACCCAGAAATCGCTCGAAGGGAGCTGCAACAAATCGTGACCACCAACCGTTACACACACCATTTAACGGAGGAGTACACGCTGTTTGGCAAGTACAACTACTCAATCACAGAGAGTGAAACCACTGGCGAAACCATGGCTCAATTTACCGAAGCAACAGGTGGCCTAGCTTATCGTCCGATCTACAACGATCGATTAAACCTACTTAGCCGTTACACCTATATTGCGGACTTCGACCAACTGGATCGCGATGTGGATTATCAAGACGAAACCAGCCAGATCATTGAAGTTGAAGCGATCTATTCGATCGACCAACACTTGGACGTCGGTACTAAGTACGCCCATAAAGACAAACAGCAAGCTTTTGAACGAGCATCTGGTTCGAATGAGCTGGTTAAAAGCGATATCGACCTATACGGACTGAGCGCTTCTTACCGCGTGATGAAAGAGTGGGATATCACGGGTGAATATCACTGGAAAACGGACACACTCAACGATGAGTTAGAGCACGGCGCGTTAGTTTCGGTGAATAAGCACATCGGCGATAACTTCAAAATGGGCATTGGCTATAACTTCTCTGCGTTTGATAGCGATCTAACCAATGATGATGACTACGATGCATCCGGTGTGTTCATTAACTTAGTCGGTAAGATCTAAGCCTGCCCCAAAGTGGGTTGAAAGTTAAGAGTAGAGAATTCAAAGTGACAGTTAAGAGTAAGATGAAAACAATTATTTTCCTAATAAACGCAGTGATGAGTACTTTGTTGCTTTCTGGCTGTGCAACCGACACGTACGTGAGTCAGGAGAACCGAGACAAGTTTGCTGGCATAGACGTGTCTAAGTTTTTAATCAGCGAGTGTTTGGCGCCAGAGCGTGAGGTGCACATCGCCATCGCAGAGCATTTTGCCTTTGATAAATACCAATTACGCGACCTCGACAAGATCAACTTGGATACCTTTGTTAAAGAGATCAGAGGCCTCAAAGGGCGCATCACGATTGTCGGCCATACTGATTATAAAGGTTCTCTCGAATATAATGAGCACCTTTCACAGCGCCGTGCTAAATCGGTCGCGGACTATTTGAAAGCACACCTCGACCCAACGAATTACGATTGGGAAGTGAAGCACCTTGGTGAGACTCAACCTCTGTTGCTGGGTAAAACCGATAAAGACCGAGCAGAGAACCGCCGTGCGTTTATCGTGTTTGAAGAGGCACAGAAGTACGAAGAGATGCCTTTCTGTGAGCCACCAAAACCTGAGCGTAAGGTTTACATGGCGATGACGCCACACTTTGATTTTGATAAGTCAGTGCTAAAACCAGAGGACTTAACTCAGTTAGATGACTTTGCGGCTCAATTGAGTGACTTACAAGGCAGTATCATGGTGGCAGGGCATACAGACCAAGCCGGTTCGGTCTCTTACAACGAGAAATTAGCAGAGCGCCGCGCAGAAACGGTGGTTGAATACCTCAAAACCAAACTCGACCCTAAGCAGTTCATCTGGGAAGCGAAGTCATTTGGTAAGTTGCAGCCTGCGATTAATGAACGATCTGAAAAAGCCGATGCATTAAACCGCCGCGCGTTTATTGTGTTCAAAGAGTCGGATATTACTGCCGAGCAGGAACAGCAAACACTATCAGGTAGTGAGCAAGGTTTTCTTCGTAGTGAAAGCGATCAGAAGCATGGCGATGAATAAAGAGCAATCTTTTAAATAATGTGAAAAAGCCCCATCCGTTGGGGCTTTTTGATATGTCTTCTTCTGATAAAAGGGGCGTTAATCTACTCAGAAGGCAAATTCTGCTTCAATTCTAGAAGCATTTGATAAGCACTTTCACCGGACATCTCATATGGGTTGAATTGGTTGGATGTTGAAAACTGTAAGTTTACCAGCTCGGTTAGGCTCGACTGAGGAATGTCGCCCATAGACCAGTCTCCAAATTGCCGACAATCTATTTCCTTGAAATACAAGATCATGACGTTTTTGTGGCGCTTATCATTGAGAATATGATTGTAGGTATGGTTAACCGCAGTTCGTGAACCTTCGATACATTGTAGGAAATACTTATCGTTGTGACTAAGAAGGCCAGTTAAGTGGCTCTGCTTATTGCGATCGTGTGAGATCTTGAGAATTTCATCTAAAGCCTTCGAGTCGCAGCTTTCACAAAGCGTACTGACATAAATTAACCGAGTTAGGCGCATAGGCATCACTTCGAATTTTGTTCAAAAGGTACTAATAAATATAAGCCAAGCTCACGGAATTGCTAATTATTGGTGGGCGCGAAACGATTTAAAGTAAGATGAAAATGAAGGGGCTAAGTTATCGTTGGCCCCTCCGTTTTATCGTTTACACCGTGTTATGGTTAATTAATATTGCTCTGGAAATGTTGGATCAAATATTGGGAACAGCACTTGTAATTCATCTTGAGCAAGGTAGCCACGTTGAGTTTTGATTACCTCCCCATTCTCACGATATACCGCCATTGCACTAGAATAGGTGCCGGTTTCTAACCAAGACGTCTTGAATTCAGCGCAGTAGGCTTCAACACAATCGCGTGGACTTTGAGTTGCCCAGCTATCAAATCCAGTTTTCCAGCCTAGCAACGTTGAGTCTTCAATGATTACCTTTTCTGTGTCTACATGATGAAAAGTCGATGAAACGTGCTCAATTTCGATATCGGTATTTCCAATTAAATCGCTGTAAAACACGTAAGTAGGCCATAAATCTGCGTTGTTGTGAGAAAGAGTGAAGGTTACTTTACTGGTGCCTTCCAGCAATAGTGTTTCACGCTCAATCGTAAAAGTGATTCTCTCTTGCAGATCTGCAAGGTTACATGTCCATAATTGGCATGCATTGTACATTTGATCGTAAGTCGTTCCCCAGCGTTTTGCTGCTTCGGCGATCAAGTCAGTTTGAGGTGGATTTAAGCCAGTGTCTTCGTCTGGATTGGTTTGATCATCTCCTGAACCATCGCCCCCACCAGGCGGCAATATTGGATTACCCGGGTTGTGAGGTGCTGTACCTCCAGTGGTGTCTGAACTATCTGAACTGTTGCAACCGCTAAGTAATACTGCGACCAATGCGACAAATAAAGCTGATTTTTTCATTGTGAATTTACTCTCTACTCTTATTAAAAGCATCCTAATAGGTTGATAAGCTTTATTTTTCGATTGCTCATCGGCGCCTTTCCTTTGGTGAGAACATAATATTTGTGAACTGAATCATTGGCTAAGTAGCATTTTGAATATTTGTAATAAGTAATGCTTATCGTACTGGTTAGGTAGTTTGATAAATGTAACTTTTGTTATCAACAATTGAGGGATGCGCGGAGAAAGTCGATGTAATGTAGGGAGGGTGCAACGCTCATCTCTTAAATGGTGAATGATATTGGGATGTATTCACCATATAAGAGGTTAAAGTCAGTACTTAATTGTTCACTACCGAAATAGATTCAACGTTTGAAGAGGCATCAAATCGAACATTGACCAACACACTTTCACGTTCGAAAGTTACATCATCAAAGTCAGTAGCCGCGATTTTAAATCCATTCCTTGCAAATAAACTTGTTACCGTTGTCCGTTGTTTCTGTTCCATTGCGCATGTCAGTAGTTCGTTCATCGTTATCTCCATATTAGGTAACCGTGTGTATTTTTTAAGCGTACAGCCTCTTTTCTATGAGATCAATTGCCTAATAGATAAGCTGTATTGATGTGTTCAATTGAATGATTTTGATATTCAAAAATACAATGGGTAAGTGGGAGTGCGATTGCGTTAGTTATGATAAGTAGAGTGTTATGTGACCACAGTTCAGCATTAATCGAGAACTAAATTTTTTGTAATAATCGCGTTGAAATAAGTGGTTACAAAACAGGGGGAATCATACTCGCCGTTTAGTATGTTAGGTCGGTGATTGGAATCATTGTTGGTCTATATCCAGCTTAACTAAAGTACATCGATTTATGATATGTAGAGTTTTTAATGAACCTTTTTATTGAAATCTCGCATGCCAAAGCAGTGTTGTTATAAGTGTTATTAATTTCATATTCTTGCTTTTTACATTCTCTTGATTTATAAAATAAGCATTCACCGATAACTTCATGATTATATTAGTTTTTACTAACCTTTAATAACATGGAGAAAGGCGATGAATAAGAACCCAACATGCAATAGGTTAGCGAATTTATTGAGGCTGCGTAGACCATACAAAATATCTGACTTTCTAGTGAGTTCTGATGAACTTCGAGTCAAGAAAGATGTTTATAGTTTACGTAAAATCAAACAGCTAGAAACTCGACAACTGGGCATCAAAGAAAACGCAATCAACGTCATTTCATTGGCCTTGATGCTATCTGCAGCAACTTGGGCGTTCGTACCTCAGTTTGGGTTACCTATGCTCGCTCTGACCTTTATTTTGGCTTTTGTTTCGTGGCGAAAATACGAGCTTCGTGCAGAGTTTAAAGGATCAGACGAAACTGGTGATCACTGGGTATCTGTAGCTCGAGGTTGTACTCGTGAAGAGTTTAAGATCTTAAAAAGTGTCGAAGTGAATTTGCGAGAACAAGTTGTAAGCTAAGTGCGACCTCGCAGTTAGCATGGTTCAACCCTAAACAAGGCTCGTCATCATTGGCGAGCTTTTTATTTTTGGAAAGGAAGGACTTATTAAAAACGATATGAAGCAAATGCGAGTAGCCTTGGGTGTCATTTTTCTCGGCTTCAGCCTTTACACTAATGCCGACACTATTGAGTTCCCTGCTTGTGTTGAAGGTGAAGTGTTGAACACCGAGGTTCACCTTTACATTGACGAGTCTATGTTGTTGGAATACTCGAAGGCGTTTATCGCTAGTAAAGTTGCCACATGGGAAAGTTACTCCAACCTAGTTTTGAAAAACTCATGTATTCCTATGAGGAGAAAGGTAACCCAAATTACTTATACACCTGCTATCGATAGCCTTTGGTTTCAAGATTTGAGTGCGGCAGAGAGGCTACTCAAATTATCAATGAAAGAGCCAATTGAAGAAATCACAGAGGACGGTCGTCCTGTTTTCACAGGTGTTGTGTTTTCTAATTATCATTCTGCTTTCGAGTCTCGATATTGTGGTATCGCATCTCAGGTCTCTCGTTTTTTCTTTTTGGCTATAAATTGCCCAGACTCGACAATGGAACATGAAATTGGTCATTTGAGCGGTGCTAACCATGACTATAAAGAGGTGTTAAAAGATTACGCGACTATCGAACATTTTATCGCTGACAGGTACCCGAAAGCGCCCGCATATTCATTCGGTGCTACATGTGCAGAGAGAGGCACTGTAATGTCTTATGAGCGTGATATTATTCCTGCCTACTCTAGCCCTGAAATTAGAGTGAACGGACAGCAATGTGGAGATAACGCGCATCACAATAATGCGAGAGTGCTTAGAGAGTTCGCAAATACTCATTTAAAGCTAATAGACTCCAACAAAAATTAGTCGAGCTAATGCCGAGAATAATCAAATAGTACGATGGCGTTTGAAAACAGGATAAGGAAAGTGAATGGACATAACGATAAGACCAGCAATGCCGAGCGAATTGGCTACCATTTATGCTTTGGTTATCTCAAACGATGAGTGGACTAAGTTTAATGGCCCTTATTTTTCGTATTCTCATCCGTCATTAGAAAGTTTTGAAGCGCATTCGTTTAAACGACTGCTTGAGGGCGATGACCTGCAGCTGGTGGTCGTCGACGGTGTACCTGTTGGAACCGTGAGTTGCTACTGGGAGTGTGAAGAGACACGTTGGCTCGAAGCTGGCGTAGTCATTTATAACTCTGATTATTGGGGGAAGGGGATCGCAGCATTAGCACTTCCGCTCTGGATTACTTACTTATTCGAAAACAAACAAATTGAGCGTGTGGGGCTAACGACTTGGTCAGGTAACCCGCGCATGATGTCTCTCGCTTTGAAGCTAGGTTTCCAGCAAGAGGCGAGGCTGAGAAAGGTGCGATATTACCAAGGCGAGTATTATGACTCGTTGAAGTATGGGGTGCTGCGTAGCGAGTGGCTGGAGAGAGGATAGCGACAAATATCTGTTTTTTGTTTGATGATTCCTTATCGATTCAGTAGTAACACCCTGATCTAAAAAGTGAGAGTGAGCGTACTTCTACTCAGATTTTAAAGGATGAGTAGACAATGAAATTATCTAAAGAGAATGAATCAAGAATTATTGAAATGGCGTGGGAAGACCGAACGCCATTTGAGGCAATAGAACACCAATTTGGTTTAAATGAATCACAGGTAATTCGTTTTATGCGCAGCCATATGAAGCCGGGTAGCTTCAAATTGTGGCGCGCTCGCGTCGCAGGTCGTGCGACAAAACATGTAAAACTTCGTAGCTCTGAAGTGTCGAGAGGTTATTGCCCAACACAATATAAGCGGCAGTAGGTTTTCTACCAACCATTTACCTCTTTCTATCAGTGGCTATCGTTCTAAATAGGGAGATTGAGATTGAATAGTTTGATTGGATTAGCGATAGGCTTTTTGTTTGTGATGCCTATCGCCACCTTATTGCATGAATTGGGGCATGCAATCCCTCAGCTTATTGCGGGTCACAAAGCCGAGGTGACCCTCGGGAATAGCGAAAAGGCCAAGGTTGTTCAAATTGGCAATCTCACACTTTCAATTTCAAGCTTTTCAATGAATGTTGGCTTTGCCTCAATAACTCAGCAGGGCAGTAAATCCTTGCAAGCATGGTCTCTAGTTATGGGGCCACTTACCTCATTACTCCTGTGTCTATCTTTGTATTTTATTAATAGCAATCAACTCCCTTACATCGTTTCTTACGTCATTAACTTTGGTGTCTATTTTTCATTGGCTCAGTTTGTGATGACAGCATTGCCTATCTATTACCCTAGTGCGTTTGGTGCCTATGAAGGGATGCCTAGTGATGGTAGGCAACTACTGGAACTTTATGACGTAGTAAAGCGCCTAGAGTAGTGGTCGTTAATAGATTGGTTGAATCTTATGGCTTGGCATTTTTTAGTTCTAAATGTGGACTCTAATGCTGAGTTGAAAGACACTCATCACACCACGTTCGGGCGCACTAATTTTTTGAATCAAGCTACGTAAATCTATTAGTGCGTGCGACATCATTAATGAGCTTGAGTAAATTGAGTATTTTTATAGGTTGTAGAGTTCATGGTTGAATGTAAGAAGTTTATTTTTGATGTCGATGCAACACTGGTTGATACCCAAGTGGTTATCGACAATATTTGGAAAAAATGGTGCAAGACTGTTGGTGTTCGTTTTGAAACCATGAGTGAGTATATACACGGGCGAAAAATCGAAGAGACACTGAGCTGTATTGGCATGGAATTCTCCAATGTCACTGAGGTCAATAAAGTCAAAACTATTGCGACCCAAGAGATGAAGCGCGCCAAGGCTATACCAAATTCTCATGATTTTTTATCAAAATTAGGCCCGGATTGCTGGTCAATCGCAACGAGTGGACCTAGAGCGGTCGCAACAACAAGCTTGGAAGCCTCCGGTTTTACGTTGCCAAAGGTCATGATTTGTGCCGAAGATGTGGTACGAGGTAAGCCAGCACCGGATCCTTTCCTTAAAGCCGCAGAAGCTTTAGGCGCAAAACCAGAAGATTGCGTTGCAGTTGAAGATTCACCATCTGGCGTACTATCGGCCAAGAAGGCAGGATGTTTCACGATCGCTCTATTAACCAGCCATACCAGAGAAGAATTAAAATCAGCAGATTTGATCGTAAATGGGTTTGATGAGCTCAAACTTACCTGCAGTCCGATTGGAACCTATCAGATTCATCGTGCTTATTAGAAAGATCCTTTAATTTTATCTTAAGAGGAATAGATAACAATGAAACTAGTATCGCCCTCAAAAGAATTTGAGTCCGCTTTTAAGGTGTACTACCAAGACTTCTTGGAGCAAGACATCGATAACTCTGATTATTACAAAGACGGTGTTCTTGATTTTTCTCGTTATATTGAATGCTTAAATGATGAGGCTAGAGGCGTTAACTTACCCGATGGTTATGTGCCATGTAATCATTATTGGTTGGTAAATGATGAAGGAGAGATACTCGGCGCCATTCGTGTTCGTCATCGCATCGATAATGAGTTTCTGTCACTTGAAGCGGGGCACATTGGCTACGATATTGCTCCCTCAAAGAGAGGTTCTGGCTACGGCAAGGCAATGCTCAAATTCGCTATTCCAAAAGCGAGCTCTCTGGGTATTAAACACGCTTTGATTACCGCAGACGAAGACAATATATCTTCACGAAAAGTCATTGAGGCAAATGGGGGTAAGTTTGAAAAAATAGTTTTTGGTAAAGTCTTTCCTGGCCCAGTTGCTCGTTATTGGCTTGACTGTCAGTAACGCAATGCAGTTTAGGGGACAGATAAAAAGGAATTTTTATGTTCAAAATAGACACTGCCAGGTTGGTTCTAAGAGACATGACGTTTGAGGATCAAAGCGCGTTTGTGGCTATGTCACAGGACGCAAAATATCAGCGCTTCTATGATGAGACTGATTGTGAGCCTAGTAAATACTATCAACTCACCCAATCGTTTGTTGAACAGGCTGAGGAAGATCCTCGTCAGTCCTATCAATTAGCTGTTGAAAGTAAAGAGTCAGGGAAGTTTATCGGAACCGTGTGTTTACGCCTTGAAGATAACCAGCAAGCTTCAATGGGCTGCGCTTTTGCGAGAGAAATTCAGGGGAAAGGGCTACCCATAGCAGCGGCCAAAGCTCTGGCTGGTTTTGGGTTTTCAGAGTTAGGGGGTCATCGAATTTATGCAGAAACCATTGGTGAGAATCTAGCGGCGATAAGGCTGTGCAAGTCACTTGGAATGAGACAAGAAGCTTGCTTTAAAGAGCACCGATTCTTCAAAAATAAGTGGTGGGATACCGTTGTATTAGCGATGCTTCGCTCAGAGTGGGAAGGTGAGAGTAATGGAAAGTGAACGACTTAAATTAACGCCTCCTTCATTAATCTATACTGATGAAATGTTTAACGTTGTTCAGGAATGTATGGCTGAGTTGTCCGAATTCCTGCCTTGGGTTTCTGAATCCTTAACTCGGCAACAACTTGAACTCAATACTCAAGAGGCCGCCAGTAATTTCTCTAATTTTATGGGGGAGTTTTGGTTCAATATTATTGAAAAGAACACTGAGGCGTTCATTGGCGCCATTGGTTTTATTATCCGCGACGATTCTGTACCTTGTTTTGAAGTCGGTTATTGGTTACAAACTTCGAAAACTGGATTTGGTTATGTGAGCGAGGCCATTCAACTCGTCGAAGAGTTTGCCTTCCTTAATAAAAGGGCAAAGCGGGTTGAAATCAAAATGGCAGCAACGAATTTGAAAAGTCAAGCAGTGGCGAAGCGATGTGGCTACAAGCAAGAAGCATGTCTAGCTAATGCTAGGTGTTTACCTTCTGGAGAGTTAGACAGCACGCTGGTTTATGCCAAAACGTGCTTATCTTAATTTCTGGGATGGTTGAATATAGATGCGTGGCATTCTCTAAGTTTATTTGTGTGTACCAACACGTTGAGTATTAAACTAGAGCTTAGCTGTCTGGTTCGTCATCCACGGTGACATCGCCATTCATCGAGTTGTAGTAAATCGATATCCCCGGTACGACTCGATAATGATAACGGCATTGGTCGGTGTGGATGTACTCAGCGATGTAGTCAGTATCAGTCGGTGAGTTGAAGCTAGAAACGCTTGGTGGATCAAGCAGGAGAGCTCCCCATACCGAAATACAGTCTTCCGGATTATCCAACCTTGGAAAATCTTCTGCGTAAGGCCATTGCTGTACTGGGTATCCCCATTCATTGAAGTCAAGCTGGCCAGTGGCAGAGTCATCATAGATAGGGATGTTCGTAGATGGACCGCCACCGTTTAAGGTCAAATTTTTTGAGTAGGCAAGATCGACACCTGCTTTGAAAGCAGCGCCAGTACCTTTTACGGCTGCAATATGCGAATCTGTACTCACATTCAGGAATCTGGGCGCTGCCGTAACGGCGATTATTCCAAGAATCACAATAACGACAACAAGCTCAATAATTGTAAAACCGCTCTTTTTCATTATGCACCTCTTTTGAAGGCGGAAAGTATGCACCATAAGTGACTATTACCAAAGGAAATTACTATATTTCAGAGGTGATTTTATAAACCAATCATAAATGTTGTGATTTACATGGCCTTATTTTATAAAACCCAATCGAGAAATAACTTAAGAGCCGGATATCTCACTTCAATATTGAATTTAGATAGACAAGGAGTTTGTTGTAGTGAGTATGGTCGAAACGGTAAATTTGTTTTTGGGAGAAGTTTGAAATGAGTGTCACTATCAGTTTGGCCCAAATTCCTGTCGTAAGAGGCAACTGGAGAGAAAACCTTAAGCAACATCTAAAAATGATAGAGCAATCGTCAAAGTACAATGCGGATGTGGTTGTTTTCCCCGAGCTATCACTAACCGGCTATGAGCTTGATTTGGCGGAAGAACTTGCGTTGTCTCTTGAGCCATCAAACTTTGAAGAACTCTCCCGAGCTTCGGTTCAAAGTGAGACGATTATTGTGGCTGGTTGTCCCCTGCGAGTTCCAGACTTATCCCACCCCACCATAGGCGCCGTTGTTTGTTTTCCCGACGGCAGAGTCGAGTTCTACTCTAAACAGCACCTGCATGATGGAGAGGGCAACTACTGCTCCGCTGGCGATGTTGATTATATATTTGATGTGAATGGGCATAAAATCGCGCTAGCAATATGTGCTGACTTCATAGAGGCGGATCACTCCCAACGAGCCAAACATCTAGGCGCTGATATCTATTTAGCGAGCGCTTTAATCTCTGAGAATGGCTTTGATCCGGATTCTAAAATCTTAGCTGGAATTGCGTCGGAACACGGTATACCAGTATTACTGAGTAACCATATATCTTTGACGGGAGGCTGGGGAACGTGTGGTAAGAGTTCGGTTTGGAATTCGCAAGGAGAACGCGTGATCAGTGCAAAATCAAAAGAGAGTGGCATTGTTCTATGTACTATATCGGGCTGTGAAACGGATCTTAATATAGCTGGAAAGTGGCATGCTGAATCAAACTAGAGGCCTCGATAAAGACGGGTTTATCGAAAACCTATACTCACCTAAGAACATTGCTCCTGAATTTCAAGGTGTCGTGAATGCTTTTATTGATTCGTTGTTAAGTGAACTTCCGGAGCAAATTTATGGCATCTACTTGTATGGAAGTGTACCAAGAGGAACGGCCATTGTTGGTCGTTCAGATTTGGATGTTTCTATCGTACTGACTACGCCTATTGGCCCAAAAGAGAGGCGAGTATTTAAGCATCTCTCTGACACCATTCCTGAAGCATATCCCCAAGTCAGTAAGCTTGATATCGATCCCGGCTTCCTGCGCGATGTTCTGCAACCCACAGAAAAGTATCACTGGCACTTTTGGCTCAAGCACTGTTGCTGTTGTATTTGGGGTAAGGATTTATCTACAGAGTTCCCGCTATATAAGCCCAGTATTGAAATCGCCCAAGCTCTCAATGGCGACTTGCCTACTTTTCTTGAGCAAATGAGCCTGAGTTTTAAAACAATGGCTGACGGGGATATCGCTAAGGTGATTGGCAAGAAGTTAGTGCGAGCAGCGTATTATTTTGTTGCTGAGAAAGACGGAAGTTGGTACACAGACCTGAGCCAGTGTGCCTCAGTAGCCAAGCGCTATTATCCAAATCAAAGCGACGATATTGAGTTGGCGTATCAATATGCTCTTGGAAACTTGATATCTAAAACAGAGGCTTTTGAATTGTATGAAAGGCTAAGCAAAAAGCTTGTTGTAAATTAAGGATTAACACAAGCTAGAACAGCAAACTTAACTACCGTTGTAACGGTTTTAGGAAAATCAGATGGATGTACACGAGTGTGTTTCTTTTATCTTGCTCAGCGAATCACAAGTATTGCTGGAAAAGCGCAGTGAGTCTAAGGAGACGGATCCCGGCGTAATTACCATTCCAGGTGGTCATATTGAGCACGGTGAGAATCAGGTGCAGGCTTTGTTTCGTGAGCTCAAAGAAGAGCTCAACGTTACTCCAACTCATTACACCTTCTTATGTTCACTCTATCACCCAACATCAGAGCTACAGTTGATTCATTACTTTGTTGTGAGCCAATGGACAGGGAAGATAACCGCACAAGAAGCCGATAGCATTGAGTGGTATCCATTGAATACAGCGTCTGCCGGCATCACTGCCGATGGTGTCGCTTTGAAAGAAGTGGAGCGAGTGGGGATGTTTCTTTAGAGCTGTGGTGTTAAGAGGCTTTACGACGTTTTTGAGGGCTCAAAAACGGTGAAACCCCGATGTTGGTAGTAATCTTAGCTGTATGATATTGATTTATATGAATTTCATGTATTTAGAGCTGGTGGTTAAGCTCTAATTGGCCTAAAAAACGCTTAAAAAGGCCAATGAAATAGTCAAATAAAATCAATAAATTAGCAACTCGGTACTACTGTATTAGTCCACCCTAAAGTGGGCTTGAAATCGATTCGTTGAATCGTTTTACGCTTCGGGAATCCTTTTCGTTAATTGCTGCGCAAATAGAATGTCACTGAAAAAATCGTGCATAGTTTTTCTACCAGTAGATGAAAAATCTTAATTTTCATGTAGTGAGAAAGGTAAGGAGAACGACATGGCGACGCGTAAAATCAGACCTAGACAATTTATTGATGAGTTTTACCCTGATTCAGGGATATGCAATACCACCATCATAAACTGGATTAAACATGGCAAGCTCGAGGGCACTAGAACGCCAACGGGCCGATATTTAGTCTGTGTTGACGACGAGATAGGGAACCCAGCAGACAGGGTGAGTGAACTTCTAAGATTCTTGGAGTCATAAATGGTTGGTAGAGCTAGAAGCAAAGAAACGGCTCATTACCCTCCATTCTTGGTGAAAATGAGCCATAGGGGGCAATCTCGATTTCGGTTTACGACCGTGGATGGTGTGAAGAAGCTATTTCCTATCGGGACTGTAGAGCAAGAAGCGATACAAGCTGCGCATGTTTACAACTTGCAATATCGTCCTGAGTTAGGAAGCGCGTTTTCCCTTTCTGAGATGACCCCATTTCGCAAAGCTGTCTCCAAAGGCCGTAAGGACAAATTTAATCGGCCTTTAAAAGAGTGGCTTCCATTAGTGTTGTCTCGTGTGAAGAAAGAAGAACGGCTTTCCAAAGACGTTTATCGAAATTTGGAAAGGGACTGTTACCGCCTTGATGAGTTCATGGGGCGGTTGCCAACCAAATCGATCAAGTTACAGCACATCAATGAGTTCCTTTCGAAATACTATTCAGAGTTAAGTAATCGTCAGCTCAACAATAAGATCAGTAATCTTAAAAAGGTATTTTCCTACCTTGCCGATGAAAGTGCTATTGAGAGTAATTTTGTTCTCAATAAAAAACAGCGTCGATTAACCAGAGAGGATTACACCAAAGCTCGCCACGACCTAGATATCGAACACTACCAAAAGGTCTACGATGCAGCGCCACTGTTTCTTAAGGTCGCAATGAGCTTAACACTTGAGACGACTCATGCTGTGAGAGAGATCTATAGGCTTCGTTATCGGATATACAAACCACGGGAAGGCGTTTGTGGGATTCTTTGGAACCCTGACAAAGAGGTGGAGTATGTGGATGGGCATGCAGTGTATGGAATGCTTTATGTTCATCGAGAAAAGGTAAAAAAGTCTGATGCTTCCACTGTCGCCATTCCTGTCACTCAGACGATTAAAGACATTGTCGATCTTTCTAAAACATCGAGACTGATTTGTCCTTATATCGTTCATCGTAAACCCAAACAGCAGCAACGTGGCATTTCAAAAGAGACCGACCATCTTTACCAAGTCCATCACCACAATATAAGTAAAGAGTTCAGTAAGGTTCGAGACTCTTTAGGGCTTTATAGCCACCTAAAGAAATCGCTGAGGCCGACCTATCATGAAATTCGAGGGTTGGCTGCTCGAATGATTGAACAGCAAGGGCAGAGTGCTACCGAGCGAATGGCACATGCGAACGCTAAAACGACAAAAATCTATACAGGTACAAGTGACATTATTTGGCACCAAGTACCACCTGTTGAGGTGATGCCGAAAAGTGGCCAGAAGTGATTTGTGTTAGTTGTTTAGTTTTGGAGGAATTCGGAATCCGAATTTGAATCCGTATCGCTTTAAATTGCGTTGTAATTCGGATTCCGAATAATTGGGTTATGGAAATACGACTTGAGTTCCTTCACCACAAGAGCATGCAATTGAGTACGTGTTCTTTTTCTTACTGACTTTAGCTGAATTAGATTGGCAAGAATGGCAACTAATACGCATTGCAGTGTTCACCTTACATTGTGGGCAGTAGACGTAATACCCATACTTTCCATACCTCGGCTCGGTCTGAGGGCTTTGACACTTCTTACAATTAAAACCATGCCTTATTTGTGGAACTTTGGCCTCTTCAATTGTTTCTTGAGCTGGAATCAAGTCTACCTTTTCAGTTTCGCTCAATTCTGCGATATGTACTTTGGGAGCCGGAGAAGACGTAGGCACATGTTGTTCGTTTAGAAAGTGAACCAGGCGGTACAGTTCATCACGATTAAACGTAGGATTCGGATTTAGTATTGAACCTACGCGGTGCTTTTTGATGAGACCCTTAACGCAGCTACCAATAGATTCGGCTTTAATGAGCTTCTTCGATATATCTTTAGGGATAGAAGTTCGATCGATTAGCGCGTCGTTGGACGCGGCACAGAGTTGATCCCAACAGCGACCACCAAAGTAAGCTTGTACAAACGCAATTCGATCTAGCAACGACTTAGCGTTGTCATTTAACAGTGCTTTCAATAGTTTGGTTTGCAACTTAGCTTGCTCGATAGGCGAGGGCATTCCTGTCCAATTCCCTCTTACGGTTCGGCTCCATTCGAGTTGATTGTTGACCTTAACCTCACCACGAATTGATTTCGACTCAATAATGATAAATCCTTTGTTATAAAGGACTAAGTGATCGATCTGAGCAGTTTCATTTTTAAACTGTATGCGTAGGTCATTGATAATGAAAATGTCATTTGCATCTCCAAACTCTCTGCGTAAGTAAAACGCGACGTCTTGCTCTACTTTTGCGCCAGCTTTCTGTTGAAGACTGTTGTCGATTTTTGAATCTCTATCCTTAGTAATCATGCTTTATTCCTGCTTTTTTATAAAAGCAGTTTAACATGCAGTCTTATTCATATTGATGGTGTGTATGTTTTTGAGACATATGTTCTTTTTCGAACACTGTTATTGATGAAAATTGTGAAATATCTCTTTTCGAAAGCTCGAAGTAGAGAGTGGGAAACCTGCAACTCGCTGTTTAATAATGTGTTTGTTAGGCATCCCGTTATTGTGCGTGTTAGGGCGTTGTGAGCGCCATGAAAGTTGTAAATAGGTAATGGTGGCGCAACAATAAGAGGTGATACGTAGCCATTGCTGCAGAAAAAAACACACACATAAATTGTTATTGAGCTTTTGGAGTGACTAGAGGCCTCAGCCTTAAGAGCAGGTGATAGTGCCCTGTTTCGTGATTATGAAGTCATTTCAGAATTCGGAATCCGAATTTCATTTATCGTTATTTTACGAATATTCTTGATAATGGGCTAACAACGCCATTGGCGCCTCTATCAATGATGTGAGTATAGATTTGCGTTGTCTTCAAATCGGTGTGCCCAAGTTGTTCTTGAACGGTTCTGATATCTGCTCCGCTTTGAAGAAGGTGCGTAGCGAATGAGTGCCTTAAAGTATGACACGAGATGTTTTTCTCAATGTTGGCTTTTTGGCCTGCTACCTTAATGTGTTTTTGAAGCGCTGTTGGGTGAATATGGTGTCTACGTAGCTCGCCTGTTTGTAAATCTGGCGACAAACGACCGGAAGGAAAGAGGAATTGCCAATTTAGGTTCCTTTCTGCGCTTGGGTATTTTCTAGCGAGAGCTTCAGGTATGTATACACCAGAAAAAACTGTGTCATTCATGTCTTGATGATAGTAACTCGCGGATTTCTGTTGCTGTTGTTTGATGGCGGGGAAAAGCTCTGGCGCTATTGTCACTATGCGGTTTTTACCTCCTTTCCCTTGCCATACACGTACAGATTTATATGCATAATCGATATCTTGTATACGTAAGCGTAGACACTCCATTAAACGCAACCCTGATCCATACATTAATTGATAAGGTAATTTGTAGTTAGGTGAACAGTGATTGAATAGCCTTCCAATCTCTTCTGGAGTCATGACTGTTGGCAGTTTTCGTGATTTATCTGAGCGTCGAAACTGCATATCAAGTTCTATGGGTTCTTGAATAATTTCTTTGTATAAAAAGACTAACGCATTGAGAGCCAGACTTTGCGTTTTCCTCGCTGACTTTCTGTTAACTACCAGATGCGTTAGGAAATCCTCTACATGTCTAGAAGTTAAGCTCTTTGGGTGCTTTTTATCATGATAAAGAATGTATTGGTGAATCCAATAAATGTACGCCTCCGTTGTACGAAGGGCATAGTGCCGTCCAAGCATATATTCTTGTATATACGATAGAAATGGTGATTTTTTCATTAAACTTTAACTGGTTATGCATACATAGGTTTCAGTTTGGCACATCAATTCATGCTATATAGAAAAATTCTGTATTTTGGGATGTAGGAAGGGAGCTGTAGTGCTTAAGTTACTGTTAGTTTTCATAAAAACGGGGTATCGTTTACGTCATTGAGATACTAGACAGAATAATTCTGTATTTAAGTGCAGAATTTTTCTGTCTAATATAGCTGTTGAACTAAGCCGCTTCGCGGAGGACTTTCCTCTCCCTTATCCGATAGACCAAACTTATGATGTATCCATAGATTAAGGAATACATCATGACCCCATTAAGACAACAACTTATCGATGAAATGGCGGTTCGCCGTTTTTCTCCGAAAACCCATGCAAGCTATTTACGTTGGGTTAAAGATCTATCTACTACTTACGATCTGTCCCCCGATTTACTTACCGATCAACAGATTAGTGCGTATTTACGTACGCTCACCACAGAGCGGAACTTAAGTAGTAGTACTTGTGCTCAAGCTTTGAATGCCATCTTGTTCTTTTATCGTGCCGTTTTGAATAGAGAATTTGAAGAGCGACTGGTTCCCCCGATTAAACGCGCCAGTAAAATACCGGAGCTGCTTAATCGCGAGGAAATAAGAAGTATCATTAGTCATTGTCGAAGTCTTAAATATCAGACCGCACTTGAAATGTGTTATGGATGTGGCCTACGTGTCAGTGAGGTCGTGGGTTTGTACGTGAAAGACATTGATGGTACGGCGAAACGGCTGCACATTCATTGTGGTAAAGGCAAAAAAGATCGCTTTGTTCCACTGGGTGATAGCCAACTGAATCATCTTCGAAATTACTGGTGTCATTATCATCCCACCGTAGTGCTGTTTCCCAGCCTAGAGCCCGAAAAGCCATTGGGTATTAGCTCTTTGCAGAAGTGCTTCAAAGCAGCAAAAGTTGAGGCTAACGTCAGAAAATTAGGGGGAATACACGCCCTGAGACACGCCTATGCAACTCATCAGCTTGAATCGGGCATGCCTTTGAATGTTCTGCAGCGTTACCTTGGGCATTCGAATATTAAAACGACATTGAGGTACACCCATTGGATAGGTCATCACAACGAAAGCTCGGACGGAAGTAAGTTCGACTTAGTTGCTCAACTATGGGAGGAGAGCGAATGAACGCATTATCTCCTTACCAAGCCGTATTAACCCAAGGCTTAGAAGAGCTTGATAAAAGCAAAGTCACACCGAGGCAGTGGCAAGTACTCCATCATTTAAGAGACTGCCGAACAGAGCGTATGGGCAGTTACGACTGGCGTTGTCAGCAATGCGGTCATGAAACGCGTTGGTACTGCTCTTGTCGAGACCGCCATTGCCCCAATTGCCAAGAGCAGATGAGGCAGCAATGGTTAACAAAGCGAAACCAAGATATTTTACCCGTGGCCTATCATCATATGGTTTTTACCTTACCGCACGAGTTCAATGCTCTGGTTAAAGCGCATCCTAAGGTGGTTTATCAATGCTTGTTTCATTCCGTGTGGGCAACATTATGCGCGTTTGCTAATGAGCGGCATCACCTTGTCGGTCAACTTGGAGCATTAATGGTTCTTCACACTTGGGGAAGAAATCTGAGTCAACATACTCATATTCATTGCCTACTACCGAGTGGGGTGCTTACAAAAGATCGGCAATGGCAACCGACAAGAAAAGAGAGTTACCTGCTTCCGGTTAAAGCCTTATCCGTTCGCTTTAAGAAAGAGATGTTATGTCGAGTAAGCGAGTTGATAGCAACGCACAGTAATTTATTAGAGGAAGCCGCTAGTAAGAGATGGGTTGTGTACAGTAAACCTGTACTCCACGAGCCTACAGCGGTAGTGGGTTATCTATCTCGGTATTGCAATCGTATCGGGTTAAATCCCAACCAATTAAGTTATAACGTGGATGGCCGTATCACGATGAGTTACAAAGACTACCGAACCAATGGGACGCAAAGAATGTGTTGTAATGCGGGCGAGTTACTTCGACGCTTACTTTTACATGTGTTGCCTAAAGGGCTAATGCGAATACGCTACTATGGCTTTTTAGCTAATGCTGTACGGGTAAAAGCGATAGCGGAAATTAGGCAAAGCTTACGAAAGCGACCCGCAGAGAAATCGGAAGTGCTGAAAGAGAAACCTTGTTGTCCGAACTGCCATAGCAACAGCATGGTACTCGTGTGCATCAATATTAGACCTAGGATAGTCGTTTCAGAGTACCAACTGACCTAGTTGTCTGATTATAATGAATAAAATTATCGTTGTGTTATGGCGAGAGAGGGGCATTGTTCGCTTTTAAAAAGATTATGCAACGGGTATAGTCGCTGTAGATAAATTGGCGGCTAGAAGTGGAAAATGGACGGCTGACGGGGTACCGGTCTTAATGATAAGAGTGGAACGCAAGTCAGTCCTAAAAAGCAAATTCCATAGATAGAAGCAGCCAAGTCCAACAGGTATTTATCCATTGTGCTACGACAACGGATAAATACTTAAGCGTTATGCATATAAGGGCAAAAAATGGAATATTGCGTAAAAATAGAAAGAGTTCCTTATGAAGAACCATATCATCTGCAACTATTGTGGGACGTTTCAAATGGTATGCAGAGCACAAGATTTGAACTATATAATAATGCCTCTGACCTACTGAAAATCGCTAAAGGTCTAGAGGCTTTCCCTCGTCATCCAAAAGACGTTTTTCTGTATGAAATAGGTTCGGAAAGGGAAGAGGATGACTTTGCGCATTATTTTCGTCTGAGGGCATTTGTGGTGAGCCCACGAGGGCAATGTGCTCTTCAAATTAGGTTCTGCAATAATTCTCCTCTACCCTATAAACACATATCAGAGTTTTGTATACAACTTGAACCTAGAGATCTGAATCGACTGGGCGGTTTGTTTAATGGGTTCTCTAAACTACAAAGTAATTTCCTTGCATGGAATGCCAAGGGCGATTTTCTAGGTGATAAGTGGGAATATGCATAACAAGCATTTAAGAGTGATTCCCAACGCATGGCATTTTTTATTCCATCGTTGGGTTTTGTGTTTACGGTGGTATGGTCAAGTTTCGTGATAGCGTTGCTCACACCTTAATGCGGCGTTATGAGTATTGAGGAATCTATGAAACCTTCTATGGTTAATCAATCTGCGATAGCTGCAGAGTTACCTTTACGTATAAACGCTAAATGTGCGTTTTTTACCTGTTCGTGGCATTATGTGCTTCTTTTGTTTTCAGTTCTTTCACCACAATATGGTTATGCGAAAATAAATCTTGAGCCATTAGAAATTGAGGATGTGGGTCAGTATGTGGATGACTGCTCAACGTTAAGTTTAGCCGTATGTTTGAGCGGATTCTCATACCTAGAAGCTACTGATGAAATTGTACTAAGCCTAGTTATGAACAATTCGCTGATGAACAAAGAAAATCGGAAACCTCGCGTAAATTTGAGAATCGGAATGCTATTACACTTATTAGCATTTAACTCAGAATTGGCTCGTGAGCAGGGGATCGTTGATGACTTTGTTGACTTGGGTATTACCAAACACGACCAGAGTAAAGTGATTGTTGTTGGTGAGATCTACTCTGACGAGACGAAGTATGTTGGGTTTTATAAACGAGAGTTTGACACTGGATATTTAACCTATGATATTGCTCCTAGCAATGGGAATCCGGTTGACTTTTACATCGCTCGCTCGGTAGAGGAGCACTATTAGTTTTAGCAAAGGTAGTTTCCATAAACAAAACTCATAACAAAGCGTTCAAGAGCGATTCCTCAACGCTTGCCGGATTCGCTCCGCTCACAGTATAGCAAGCATTTCGTCACGCCTTAACGCGGCGTTATGTGTATTGGGGGTTTATGCGTTTAGATTTAAAGTCAAATATCATTAAACTAGTTGATAGTAATGGTCTTTTTGGTGTTATGAATAACACTAAGTGGAACAATTTACTTGCAGCGTTGAGCGGTATCGATGAGCTACTAAGCTACCGAGTTACCTACATTGATGGGTCAACATGGCCGGAAAGTGACTCTAGTTATCAATATACCAGTGAACTGGCACAAATAAGGGGAAACTTTCGAGCGATACATTTTATTGATATTGACGCTCGTATCTCTCATTCAAGAGGCCTTTTGCTGGAGCCAGAAGTTCTAGATCATAGGGATAAGGTCATTGCTATATGTAAAAAGCAAAATGCTAAAATATCTCTCACAGAGTGTGGTGTTAGAATTTGGGGCTATTTTCAGCACGGTAAAGATATAGAAATGTATAAATACACATAACAAAGCGTTCAAGAGCGACTCACAACGCGTGGCATTTTTGATATGCGTTGGGTTAAGTGATTACGGTGCATTGCAGAGGCTTCTGTATTGCGTTACTCGCACCTTAACGCGGCGTTAGGTGTCATGGAGAAACATGTGGAAATAAAAGGTATTGGGACTCTAATAAAGCGAGAGGGCTATTGGGAAATTGAGCCCATCAATTTAAACGGTGCAACTATTTATATAGAGAAAGAACATGTCATCGACGAGGATGTAGAAGCCATTAAGCGAATATCTGCCTCATGGTTGGAAACAATTAAAGAATGTTACGGCTATATCGAACAAAACCGAGAAAGCTATGGGATGGAAGCAAAAACGTTTTCTAATCCAAATGTGTTTTTAAATTCAACGCTTGAATGGGCTGTTTATTTTGATACCGAAAGTGAGTTGGAAGCGGTTGTTGGGGTAGAGTTTTTGGGCAACAAGCCAAATCAATTAGTCATTGGGGACTGAACACCTAACAAACTGTTCAAGAGTGATTCGCAACGCTTGGCATTTTTGCTATGGGTTGCGTTTAGTGTTTAAGGTGGTATGCGGTGGCATCGGTATTGCGTTGCTCACACCTTAACAGGGCGTTATACGATTAGTCGAAAGTAGAGGAATAATGGGAAAATATTCGGATCATTTGTCCAAAAGAATCAGTACGTGGGGGCCGAAAGAGGGCTACTGCGCTATTTGCAGAAAGCCAGCTAAACTCACTCGAGAGCATGTTCCACCTGCAAGCTGCGGGAATGTGAGTAAAGTTGTCGTCCGATCATTAACTAGCTATGGTGAATATGACAAAAGGTACACGACCACCTCTCAAGGGGGCTTGAACTATCGCACAACGTGTTCGAGTTGTAACAATGATTGGTTAGGACAAAAATACGATCCTGCTCTGGCAGATTTGTTCAACGAAGTTAAACTCTTGGCCGAGTCTGTTTCCAACGGAAACTTATCGCTACCGCCATGTAAAACCTACTTTATCAAGCCTCAAAGATTAGCAAGGTCAGTTATTGGCCATATTTTGGCTGGTAATGCTGTAGACATAGTTCAGCAAGATACACCGCATGCACCGATGTATCAGGTTATGGCCAATTACTTCTTTGACGAAACATCCCCTTTACCCGATGAACTGGAGATTTACTACTGGTTTTATCCTTTCAATGATATTCGTATTGCCCGAGCGTTTGGAAGCAAACTTGGCGCAGCAACACCAATAGTTGGCGACTTACTTAAATTCTTTCCATTTGCGTTTTGGGTGACTTGGAATCAACCAAAAGATATCAACTTGAACCTTGGTAAGCTATTGCCAATTCGGGATCTGTCTATTGATGAGTCTTCACAGCTAACTATTAACTTTGATAGTTACCCACCAAGACATTTTCCTGAGGCTCCTCAAGACAACGGGATGACAGTATTTAATTCAAAAATGGTCGCAGTGGGTACAAAGTAAAAATCGTATAACAAAGCATTTAAGAGTGATTCGCAACGCTTGGCAGTTTCGCTTCGCTCAAGTATAGCCAAGCGCCGCTCACACCTTAATGCGGCGTTAAGTTTTTAAGAGGTAGTATTCAGTAATGCAATTAGATTTCATGTTTTCATTGGAGATGCAACTTATATTCGGGGTTATGTTTCTTTTTTTAGCTATGGGTATTGCATCATTGGTTTCAGGAGAAAACCCATATGCTCTGACAGTATTTTTGGTTGGCTTAGTACTTATTGTTTTGTCTGCTGGTGCTGTCATGTACATAGAAAATATAAAATCGATAGCGGGGGGGTGGGTGGAATCTCAACGAATGTCTAAAGAAGTGTTTGACGACTTTGACCAGAAAAGTACTCTCTTTTTATTCATATTTCCTTTTGTTACAGCGGCTATAGGTACTAACCTTTTAACAGAAGTGATAACGAGAAATTTCAAGTTTGATCAAAGGTTAACTTTAGGCAAGGTACTGTTGGGTTTTGGGGACGGGATTAAGTTTATATTCGGGCTTGCTATTTTACCGATTACAATACCTCTGGTAATTGTTGTTGCAATACTATTTAGTGTCACCGCCACATCAAGGCGTTGGTATCCAAGGTTTGTTAGTATCGTCGGTAAAATCAGTCGTAGAACCGAATTAATTGTGCTGAAAGCGGATATCATCCTGCGCAGCATTTCTAAAGCCAAAACTTAACAAAGCATTTAAGACGGATTCTCAACGCTTGGCGCTTTCAGACTAGGTCAGCTTAAGTGCTAAATGTGGCAAGGTTTAGGCTTGGGTGGTCGCGTTGCTCACCACTTAATGCGGCGTTATGTGTAAAAGAGGATTATTATGTACTACCTTCCCAAGTTGTTGGCTGAGAAGTTTGCTTACTTTGGCAAATTCTCAATATTTGGTATCTGGGCGATATCATTCGCTTCAATGATCTTATTTGCATTTATTGCATCTGTTATCGCTTCTTTAAACGAGCTATTGGTTGCTCCAGCATTTAGTATCTACTTGATATTTGTTTTGGGAATCGTTTCGGCTAAGTTTTTTTCAAGAAAGAAAATCATCCTAACCGGCCCTGTTGCTGTAAGAATAGCTGCATCAGATGCAGGAGAATCGGCCGCGAAAGTTGGAAAAACGATTTCAGAAATAATTTTTTTGCTGTGCTTTTACTTTTTTCTGTTCGGGTGCGTATTTTTTGCGTTATCACCTTTATTGTTTTGGGCATACACATAACAAGTTGCTTAAGAGTGATTCGCAACGCGTGGCATTTTTACTATGCGTCGGTTTATGTGTTTAAGGTATTATGCGGAGGCTAAGGTATTGCGTTGCTCACACCTTAGCAAGGCGTTGATATGACCCCCACTGTCAATTAAAAACGTAGAAGTTTCTGCTCCCTCATTTCAGAGCCTTTGTTCATTTTGGGATAGTGTTACCGCATAGATGAAGCAAGTAATGTCGTCGGTTCTCATGCTGATATACGTGGATTGCTCATCGTTTGATGAGTAGAGCCTACCTTACTTGTTCCGTCG